>CAUZBV010000128.1:0-8473 GCA_963578115.1 Myxococcales bacterium | reverse complement strand
AACGCGACCGCTTCGTTCACGTCGTCAATCAAGTCCGCCGAAACGTCATGGCCGGCACCCACCACGACCAATGCACTCATTGACGAAGCTTGTGCCTGGACCTCAAGGGACAGGCACAGGAGCCCCGCAGCGACCAAGATCAATTGGTGAAGGCGGTGATTCATTCGAACTTCATGCTAGCCGCGTGTGGGAAGGATGGTCAAATTTCGAGTCGAGAACCGACTGACACAAGACCAAAGAGCGCACTGTGAGTTGCCCCAGACCCACTTGTCTGTTATCAAATATAAGAGCTTCGAGAGAGGGTATATCCATGATGAAAATTGCAAAACTGGTCATAATGGCTGGTGTCATGTTGTGTCTGGCCATCCCCGCACACGCTGAGGACATCAAATTGACCGATCGAATGGTCCATCTGTCCGGGGGAATCAGCAGCAAGTTGATCAACAAGGCGACCACCAAGTTGCTCGAATTGGAAGGCGAGAGCCACGACCCGATCTGGTTGATGATCGACAGCTACGGTGGCTCCGTGGACGCCGGGTACATCCTGATCGACACCATCGAGGGTATGCAGAGCCCTGTCCACGCGGTGGTTGTCAGCAAAGCCTACTCCATGGCCGCCATCATCACCGCGTACTGCACCAAGCGATACATCTACCCGCACGCCACCATGATGTTCCACGAAGCCAGTTATGGGGCAATTGGCGAAGCTCCTTCGATTCGATCCCGTGTGGAGTTCAATGAGCGCTACCTCGATCGAATCCACCGAGAGTTGGCCAAGATATTAAAACTCTCGACCAAGAAATACCGGGAGCGCATCCGCGATGCGTGGTGGGTCTTGGCCCAAGAGGCCGTCAACGCACACATGGTGGACGCGATCGTGACCAGCGTGTCCTACCGAAAGCTACCGACCTCCACGACAGAGATCAAACGAACCACAACGGTTAAACAAAAGCGTAGTTACCGCATCGGTGAAGGCCCCGGTGCCACACCCATCGACGGCCCTTCCAAATAAGCCGCCAGGCGACTAATACGAATCGAATAAACGACCCCATGTCGTCGTCGTCCGCCACTTATTGTAGCGTTTTCGACCGTGGTTTGGGTACCAGATGTAGTCGTGATACACGAAGCTTCCCGCAACAAATCCATACACGAGTGGGGTGTGAAACATCAGGTTTTGCAGTCGCTTAAGAGGGCCAAACCAGAGCAAATCTCCGACCGTGCTCGCCATGTTGTCGCCCACGCTGAAGCCGAAGTTCATGTCGCTGATGTCTTCGCCCACCACATCGATCTCCTCGATCCGTCCCACGCCCAAGCCGCGTTCGTGCGCCAGCCGAATGTAATCAATGCTCATGGGATCAAAACCCATGATCTTGGCGGCCACCGCATCGATCGCCACACAATCGCCCGATGCTAAGATCAGGTCTTTGACCACCGGAAACAGGGTTCGTGGGCCGGGACCATTGCCGCATGTTGTTCCATCGACGACCGCAAAGAGTCCCGAGTGGATCTCTTTTTGAATCGCCAGCAAGTCCACCAGCGTTTCGTGAATGACGCTGTGTGTGTAATGCCGTTTGCTGTTGAGTAGTCCACCAAAAGCGTTCTTCATGGAACACGTGGTGGTCGTATAAATATGCGTTTTCACGGTGGGGAGCTGTATAATGTTCTTGCCCACAAAGTAGTCGGGTATCCGAATTCCCTCGGGATAAATCTTGGGCAATACCAACATCTCAGCACGTGGCTCGTACGTCACCCAAGTCATGTCTTCCGGCTTGAAGTTGTACTTGATGGGCACATTGTACTTGTCATAGACAATGTTGAACTTGTTGAGTTTTTCCCCTTTGGCGGTGTTGGTCACCACGGTCTTGTTTTCAACCGCAACCACGTCCGTGTACTCCGCTTCGCTCCTCAGCTTCTGGATGCATCCTTCCAACTGCCAAGGTGTCGTGTTGGCTCCCGGCATCATGAGGTGCCATGAAATGTTGTCCTTGAGGATTGTGGTTCGGTTGGGCTGGAGGAATTTCTTCCATTCCGCCATCTCGAAGAGCGTTTGATAGTCCTCTAGCACCGATTCCGGCTGGGTTCGTAAAATGGCCACCTTGGGTTTGCTCATGCCCGTACACCTCTCTCAGAATGTTCTGACACACCACCGATGGTGCGAATGTGGACAGAGGGTTACCCCCTCTTTGCCCGTTTCGCAAGCAGGAATCGAAGGGGAAGGGTGCCGACCTGGATTATGTACTGTCCAGACGGAGTCGAGAGAAGGTCCGCTACTCCTTCCAGAGAAACTTCCATGGATGTCGCTTCAGATCTTTCATCATCTCGCGAATATCGTCGTACATTTCACGGTCATGCATCAGGGCGCCAATAGTACCCTCGCCGTCTCGTACATTCTCCATGAGCTCGGAGACACCACGCAGCACCGTTCGCACCTCAGCCGAGATCGTATTGAATTCAGCACGCCCTTCCTTGATCAAGCTGTCGGTCTCGCCCACGATAGACTCCACTTTGCCGGCTAGCGTGACCGCCCGTCGGCTCAATTGGGTCACGACGGTCCGCACCGTGCGCGCGACCAAGACCAGGTCCGACAGCATGGATTTAACCTTCGTCCCGTCCCCTGCGGCCTTGTCCAACGTACCGACCAAATGCGCGCTGCGCGACATGGTCTCCTTGATCGCGTCGCCTGTGTCGCCTTTGCCCGGTGTGTACTCATCCAGAGCGCCTTGAGCCGATGCCAGCAAAGATTCCGAACGAGTCGACAGGGTGTTCACCTTCTTTCGCACATCGACCATCAACGCTTGCCCTTCTTCGGCCAACTCGCGGCCAGCCTTTGCGGTCGCCCTTATGTCTTTTAGCGTATCCGTGATGGTCGTCTCGCTCTGGCTCACCAGCTTGGCCGAATGCTCGAGAAAGGTGTTGAGATTCTTAGCCATTATTTCCACACGCATGGGCGTCAGCCCGTGCTTAATGGTGCCCCCCAAGAATGTGCTGGATCGACCCGGATCGATCTCCACATATTTTTCTCCCAGCAAACCAAGCGGAGCAATGTAGAACGATGCATCGTCCCGAAGCACAGCCACCATGTCTGGATTCATGTGCAGTGACACCCGTACAAACACCGGTCGCCCCACGTCGGGATCGACTTCACCACCCCGGAAATCAATGGCGTGTACGTGACCCGCTTTCATTCCCGACACCTTCACTGGTGCGCCTTTCTTGAGGCCACTTCCCGTGTCAAAGTCCACCAAAACAGTGGTTGTCTCCCCCAGCGAGTAATCGCCTAGGGAGACGACAAAAGCGACGAGAATCAGCAGACAGATGACGATTAGGGCGCCGACCTTGATCTCGATGGCTCGTTCGTTGGATGCCATTGTCTGTTACCCTCTTACTCCTGGAAATTCCATGGGGCCGTCCGCATCTCCGCTAATGAATTGGCGTACCACTGGATCGGTCGTTTCTTGAAACTCTTTGGGGGTTCCGTCGAGCCATACCCGTCCCTTGTACAGCATAGCAATCCGATCGGCGACCCGAAAAATACTCCTCAAGTCATGACTGATCACAATACTGGTCACACCAAACTCGTCTGACAGCTTCCGAATCAGTTGATCCACGTTGGCCGCTGCTAAGGGATCGATCCCAGTGGTCGGCTCGTCAAATACCACGTATTCGGGTTCCATCGTTAACCCACGGGCGATGGCCACACGTTTTCGCAATCCATCCCCCACATCCGCAGGAAAGCGATGGCCATGATCGGCCATATTCACTTGTTTGAGATATTCCATGGCCCGGACCAAGGCCTTTTGATGGGTCAAACCACGATGCTTTCGAAGCGGTAAGGCCACATTTTCTGCCAACGTCATGGAGTCAAAGAGCGTGGAATGCTGAAAGACCGTGGCGCAACGTCGCCGAACTTTATAGAAGGCTTGTTCGGTCCAATCGGTGATGTCTTCGCCGTCCAGCAATATCTGTCCGCTGTCGGCGCGCATGAGACCAACCAAGTGTTTCGCAAGTACCGACTTGCCGGCCCCGCTTGTGCCAATAATGTACTGGATTTGCCCCTTCTCCACTTGAAGGGACACACCCCGCAACACTTCCTTCTCTCCGAAGCGCTTATGAATGTTTCGAAACTCTATCATCGACAACCACCACTCAAAAGAGCACCAAATAACTGAATCCGCTCAAAATCAAGTCCAAGACAACCACCGCAAAACTCGCGTTCACAACGGCCCTTGTCGTCGACGTGCCCACGCCCTCCGAACCACCACGCGTTTCCAGGCCGGCTTGGGCAGCGATGACGGGAATGGCCAGCCCATAACACATCGCTTTGAGCAACCCACTCGTGATATCGCCCCACCGGACCAAATCCAGCCGAAAGAACGTTTCAAAAGGAACATTCCAGAACACATAGGCCGTGACGGCCCCCGCCAGAACTCCGACGAAGACACCATAAACCGACAACATGACCGACTGGATTCCACACGCCACAAACCGGGGCGCCACAAGATAATCCACTGGATCCGCATTGCACATCCGCAGCGCATCGACTTGTTCGGTCACCACCATCGATCCGATCTCCGCCGCGATTCCGCTGCCCACCCGTGTGGCGATCATCAATCCCGTGATCGTCGGTCCGAACTCTCGAATCATCATCTGGATGAACGCGGGCCCAATCATGGAAAAATCCGGAACAATTCTTTCAACCTGTTTGAGAACTTGGAAGACGCTGATCATTCCCAATATACTCAAGGTCACCGTAATGAACGCAACGCTCCGATTGCCCATTTCATAGAGTTGCTGAAGCACTTGGCGGCGGCGGCGACGAAGCGCGCCCTTCAGGATCCACGCGATCGTTTGACGAAGCAGATCCCAGGTCCGCACCGATGAATCGATCCAATCGGCAAGAGCGGCGCTCATAGAGAACCCCACAACAACGCCACGACAAAGTCCGTCACAAAAATACCGATGGCCGATGCCACCACCGAGGCGTTCACTGCGCGTCCAACCCCCGTGGCGCCCCCCTGGGTCATCAAGCCGTAATAACAGCTCACAACAGCGATGGACATGCCAAAGACTGTCCCCTTGACGAGGCCCAAGAAGTACTCATCCAAGAGTTGAGCCTCGATGACCTGCTGAAGAAAAATCCCGACGGGTACATCCAGCATGAGCTGGGCGGTCACCGCCCCTCCAAACAAGGCGAAGAGGTCTCCCATGGCGGTCAACAAGAAGAGCATGAAGGTCATGGCCAGAAAGCGCGGAGCCACCAAGTACGCGGTGGGGTTGATCGCCAAAGCACGTAGCGCATCCACCTGCTCGGTCACGACCATGGTGCCCAACTCTGCCGTGTTGTTGGCACCCACTCGGCCACTGAACATCAGTCCAATGAGTATAGGACCGATCTCCGCAAAGACGGCAAAGCCGGCCGCCCAACCCAAGAGACTCGTCGCCCCTGTCTTATGAACGTAATGTCCGCTTTGGATCACCATGATGGCGCCCGTGAACAGGGCCGTCAGGATGACAATTGGGAAACTCTTGACGCCCACTTTGTAGAACGCACGCCACGTTTCACGTGCATCACACTGCAAGGGAATGAGCGACCGGAGGATGCGCCCCAAGAGTGTGGTCATTCCCCCCACTGTGGCCAGGGTGTTGATCGTGATCCGCCCCACGCGAGCCATGACTCCAGTCATACGACCTCCCCCTGAGACGCCGTATCAAAGAACGTGGCCACAACGGGATCCGATGACGTTTTGACCGCTTCGATGCCTCCCACAAACCACACCCGCCCTTGGTGCAACAGAACCCATTCGTGACAAACCCCGATCATCCGATCGATGTCATGGCTCACGACCACACTCACTCCATTGGGGTCATGGAGACGTTCAATGAGTGAAAAAATCTTGGACGACGTCACCGGATCCAGCCCCGCGCTTGGATCGTCATAAAGCAAGATCGGTGCATTGGCGATGGTGGCACGCGCCATGGACACCCGCTTCTTCATCCCGCCCGACAACTCCCTTGGATAGAGCATCTCCGACCCGGCAAGACCCACATCGACCAAGCGTTCTCTCACCCGATCTTGAATCTCTGATGGCGTATAATCACCACTTTGCTCCAGCGGAAACGCCACGTTCTCGCCCACCGTCAAAAAATCAAAGAGCGCAAAATTTTGAAAGAGCATCCCAAAACGCCGACGCAACGAGCCAAGACCGTCGACATCCAATGACGCGATGTCCACGTCGTCGATCATGACGTGTCCCTCGTCGGGCGTCATGAGCCCACAAAGCAATTTGAGGAGCACACTCTTGCCCACCCCGCCTACACCCACAATGCCCACAATGTTGCCCGTGCGAACACGAATGTTCACATCGTCCAACACCGATACGCCTTCAAACGAGGCACTGAGATGTCGTGCTTCAATCATGGCACCAACTTCTCATCACGAACACGCTGGGTGTAGCGCGAGTTGGGGTGCTCGTTGACGAGCGTTTCAAACGCTCGGATCGCCTCTGTCTCTTTGCCTGCTCGCAGCCACGATTGACCTTCCCACCACAGGGCATCATCTCGGAATCGACTCTTTCGAAAATGCTCGGGGAAACGATGGAAAAGCCGTGCTGCACGCTCGTAGTTGTGGAATTGTCGATAGTGCACCATGGCGATGCGAAACGCTGCGTGCTTGTAGTTTCCAATGTCGTAGCTGCCCCAAAGCCACGTGGGTTCTCGCGTATCCAACAATTCCCGCAACAAATGGATCTCTTCTTCATATCGTCCTTGGCGATGTCGAACCAGGCTTAGATCCCACGTTGCGTCGTCCCACAATGGGCTGGTGTGAAAATGCCAACGTGTCCGTATCTTGGCGTACAACGGTGCTGCTTTTCTGTTGCCTTCGGCCGTCTCTTGTTCGAAGTAGACGCGCGCGGCCTCGTAGAGCAGATTGTCCGCCAACGGCGTGTCACGAAGACGCGGGTATCGCTCACGACACCAATCCACGTACGCTTGCCGATCGCGACTCCGCAACCGTCCGCGCAGAAGCAAGAACGACCGATGCCCAAATGTCGTCTTGGGATAGTGCTGAACAAGTCGATCCAATAGGCGCTCGCCATGTTCCTTCTTTCCCCGATCCAAATCGACCCGTGCCCGCAAATACAAGAGCTTTGCGTACAGTTCACGGTCCCCGTCTTTTTGTTCCTTCAAGAGTTTATTCAACAAACGCACTGCCTCTGGATAGCGCCTCTCACGGGAGAACGCCTGGGCACGACGAACTTGCGAGTACACCACATCGCCTTCGAAATGTGCCCGCGCGGACAGTTGCTCAAACACACGCCTCGATTCCTTGTACCGTCCTTGTTCAAGAAGTCGCTCTGCATGCGCTGCCTGACGGGACCACTCCACCAACTCCGGGGAGCGCGCACAGCACCAAGTACAACTTACAACAAACACGATGGAGAGCGCCCTGCTCATTCGGCTACCGGCTCCAATATGCAATCACAAATCGCATCGTGAATACGTCCATTGGATGCCAAAACATCAGAACCCATTAAATCGAAAGCGCTCCCATCGCCCGCGGTGACCCGACCTCCGGCCTCCTCAATGATGACAGTGCCTGCCGCCAAATCCCACGGCTGAAGCCCACGCTCAAAGAATCCGTCGATTCGGCCACTGGCGAGAAAGCATTGATCGTATGACGCCGCACCACAACGACGAACACCGTGCGCGTTGCAAATCACGCGACGTACAGAAGCCAACAACTCGTCCACAATCTCCCGACGGTTGTAGGGGAAACCGGTCGCCAACAGCCCCTTCGACAACTGGTCGGTTGTACTCACGTGGATGGGTTGGTTGTTGTGAAATGCACCCTGGCCCTTCGCTGCCCAAAATTCATCGTCATACACGGGCCCATAGCACACGCCACCAACCCGCTCGTCTCCGTGAAGCAGACCCAGGCTGACCATGAAGAGGGGAAAAGTGTGCACAAAATTGGTGGTGCCATCCAGCGGGTCGACCACCCATGTCCAGGGGGACTCACCCGATATGGAGGTGCCTTCTTCGGCAAGAATCGCGTCGTTGGGAAACGTCGTGCGAATCGCGTCGACCAAGAACGCTTCGCTGGCCTCATCGGCCTCGGTCACAAAGTCCACATCGCCCTTCTGTTCAACGCGCTCCAATCGACCATAATATGTCATTAGAATCGCGCCGGCTTCCCGAGCAATGCGTCGCGCCAAATCACATCGCTGGACTAATCCATCGGTCATGGCGCACCCTCATACCGCGTGCAAAGACCCCAGCGTCGTCATTCTGGAACCTTGCAAACTAATCGCTGTTTGATGAGGACTTCGTCGTCGACTTGTCCCCTGAACTGCTCGAATCCGATGACGTGCTACTCGAATCCGATGATGTGCTACTCGAATCCGATGATGTGCTACTCGAATCCGATGATGTGCTACCGTCCGAAGAAGCGTCGTCCGAACTCTTACCCGTC
>CAUZBV010000127.1:0-8499 GCA_963578115.1 Myxococcales bacterium | reverse complement strand
TCGCATCCACCAGCAAAAGGTTGACCAAACGCACCACCGGCGCGAGTTCGGTTTGGGCTTCGAGCTCCTCGACATTGATGCCCTGACTCAGCTCGTCGTTCACATATTCCAACTCATCGTCGCCCACGATGTCGCCCAACATCGCTTCGTAGTCTACGTCATCGTAGTATCGATCCAAGGCATTCTTGACGGAGGTCTCCGTGGTCACCATGGCTTCCACATTGAACCCTGTCAGAAACTTGATGTCGTCCATCGCATAAATATTGGACGGATCAGACATGGCCACAATGATGGAAGAGCCCTGCACATCAATGGGGATCAGACCGTGACGTTCAGCCACTTCCTTGGGAATCATGCTGATGACCTCTTCGGTTACATCAACACCATCCAAATCAACGGAGGGAACGCCATATTGACGTGACAAAAAGTCAACCAGATGGACTTCCTCCAAATAGCCCAATTGGGCCAGGGCATACCCAAGCTTTCCGCCACTTCGACGGATTTCTTCGGTGGCGTCCGCTAGTTGCGCCGGAGAGATCACTTTTTCACGGATCAGCAACTCCCCAAGGCCTTCAAATCCAGAGTCCTTTTCGCCGCGCTGCGCGGGGAGTTGGTCTCCATCAAAGAGCCCTTCTGGAAGAAAACCCTCTTCGTCGGTTTCGAGGACCTCTGGAAGAAAGTCGAGATCGTTCTCGTCAGATGATGACACGGGCAATTCCTCCGAACATCCAATCCATGCGTTTTGGAAGCTGACTCGAAAAAGCCGACCAACAAAACACCATCGGCTGATTCACGTGAATCATGGTCTTCTGTGTACGCCTCAAGAGAGTACCATATTCGATCGGGGCCGCCAATTAGAGGGGGACAATTACGGGCGATCACAGAAAATTGCTGAGGATGTCATCCACGCCAATGAGCCACTGCTCAATTGATGACGATGCGCGCACGGAATACGCACGCTTGCGCTCTTTCTTGGGTGTGCGTTGCTCCAAGGGAGGGAAGAGGCCAAAATTGATGTTTTGTGGCTGAAATTTTCCCGTATAGCTTTCCCGTAAATGCCCCATCATCGCACCCAGGGCGGTGTCCTTGGGCGGGCCGTCGAGCGATTTCTCCAAACGCTCCGCCAATACGGACCAGGCAACAAGCAGTCCACAGGCTGTGGACTCCACATACCCTTCAACACCGGTAATCTGACCCGCAAAACGTATCCGAGGCTGGGTCTTGAGTCGCATCCATGGGTCGAGCAATGCGGGGCTTTCAATGAACGTGTTTCGATGAACACTCCCCATGCGGTGAAAGACGACGTGTTCCAGGCCCGGTATCATGCGCAACACCCGGAGCTGCTCGCCATACTTCATCTTTGTTTGGAACCCAACCAGATTGTATGCCGTACCCGCCCGGTTTTCCTTGCGCAACTGAACCACAGCATAGGGTTGAGCTTGGGTGTTTGGATCGGTGAGGCCAACCGGTTTCATGGGACCGTAGCGAAGCGTATCGACCCCTTGCCGTACCATCACTTCGATAGGTAAGCAGCCCGGAAAATGCTTCACATCCTGCTCAAAATCCTTGAGAGGCACCAACTCCGCTTTCAACAGTTCGGTGATGAAGCGGGTATACATGTCCTTGTCCATCGGACAGTTCAGATAATCGTCCCCGCCTCCTTTGTCGTAACGACTTTGAGCGAAGACGATGGATTGGTCGATCGAGTCCGCATCAATAATCGGGGCAATCGCATCGAAAAACGCCAGATGTGATTTTCCGGTCAATGCGACAATGACATCCGAAAGAGCAGGACTGGTCAGTGGTCCCGTGGCCAATATGAGGGGGCCGTCCGGAAGATCCGTCACTTCATCGCGCCGGAGCTCGATCAGTGGATGATCGTTCATTGCCCCAGTAACGCACTCTGCAAACCCTACCCGATCCACCGCCAAGGCATCCCCCGCCGGTACAGCATGTTCATCGGCCGCTTGAAGAATGAGGCTACCGCATTGGCGCAATTCTCGATGGAGTATCCCGATCGCATTGTGTGGATTGTCCGATCGGAACGAGTTGGAGCAAACCAACTCCGCCAATCGGTCCGTCTGATGCGCTTCTGTGGATCGCTCGGGGCGCATTTCATAAAGAATGACCGAAACCCCTCCTCGGGCCAGTTGCCATGCGGCCTCACAGCCGGCGAGCCCTCCACCCACAACCGTGACGAATTGCGCGCTCATTGACGCACCTCATAGGTGTCATCGGGCCGACGCTTTACTTGGTTGTCCAACTCCAGATCCAACAAGACCTCGGCCAACGACCGATTCAACAAACCCACCCTTTCGCCCAGCGACTCCAGATCCACGCCAGGTTGCTGTGCGATGACTTGCAGCACCTTATTTCGCTCATTCAAGCCCGTGGTGCCCATCGACGTGGAAACAACCCCCGTGTCCAACCGAACATTCGATGGCCAAGGTGCGCTATGCAAGTCGGACACGCCCGTAACCGCTGCCAAGCCACTGACATGCTGGAGAAGTTGGGCGTCACCCTGCGCAATGAGTATGTTGGTCCCCTCGCTCAAGGGATGGCATGCATCGCCCGGAATGGCGAATACAGGAACATTGGTTTCCAAAGCGGCCTGGGCGGTGATCAGCGCACCTGATTTTCGTCGCGCCTGCACGACCACCACCGCGCAGCCCCAACGAGCGATGATGTGATTGCGCTCTGGAAAGGTCCAACGCGCTCCTTTGGCATCGATCAAGTATTGAGAAACCAACGCGCCACCACCCGCAATAATGGCATCATGAAGCGCTGTTCGCGCGCGATTGCGCTCGCCCAACAAACCGGTACCCAACACCGCAACCGTGTGTCCGTGGGCGTTCAAGACTGCTCGGTGTGCCACTTCGTCCACACCACTCGCCGCGCCGGAGACGACCGAGATCCCGCCACTGGCCAGCGCAGATCCCAATGACATGGCCATCAAACGCCCGTATTCGTCCGCTTGCCGTGCGCCCACAACAGCAACTGCCGGCATCGAAGACAAGTGACCACGAACACACAAGAGCGCCACTTCATCTCGACCACCCATCGCTGAAATGGACTGGGGAAGCACCCACTTTGCCTGAATGGCTGCGGCGCTTTCGAGTTGTTGATCCACCTTGTCGTCAATGGATCCGCTCTGTAGACCTTGTCGTATTCGTGCGGGCAACGACGAACCCGTCTTTGCTTCCAGTGCAGTCGGAAATGAGCGCAAAATTCGACGCAATGCGCTGGGTGATCCACCCGCCGCTATCATCAACGCAAGTCGTGCTCGTATTTCAGAGTTGTGATCCATCGCCGGCGCACCGTAGAGGTCGAAACCAGGGACGTCAAGGGTTGGTTCGGGTCAGAACAGTCACGCATTCAATGTGATGTGTTTGAGGAAATGCATCGACCGGTTGAACCCAGTCCACACGATATCCACGGTCTCGCAACATTTGCAAATCGCGACACAGGGTCATCGGTGCACAACTCACATACACCACGATGTGCGCCCCTGTGTTTGCAATCGCCTCCATACAAACGGCCGCACCACCACGGGGAGGATCCAACAACACGCCTTCAAACCGCCCGAGATCCAAGGGAGTCGATTCGTTGAGCAAGTCGGCACGGTGGACGTCCGCGGCGGGTGCCACCCGGCGCAATCGCTTCAGGGCTTTTCGGTCGATTTCCCATGCGCTGACCGAATGACCTCGATTCAACAAGGGAATTGTAAACGTTCCCGAGCCCGAGAACAGCTCACATATCCGACCTAAATCCGACGGAAACGCTTCCAAAACCAAGTCGATCAAACACGATTCACCCCCTTCGCTGGCCTGTGCAAATGGCGTTGCATCGGGTCCGTATACCACCTGCCCGTCGGGTTGCACCAAGATGTCGATGTTTCCCGAACCCCCGCCCGATACCGCCTCCCGTATTCGAGGCAACGCGGCTTCCAATGCGGGATCCAAAACAGGACAACATGTCAGGTCAAATATCCGCCGCTGAGCCGGCCGACGATATCCCAACACAGAGTCACGATATCCCAATCGTGCGCGACGTCGGTACCCAAAGGGAGGAACATCCGACCGAATAGGTCGGACGGTCGCCTCGGGAGCGACTCGCTCTACCTCTCGACACACGATCGCTTCTTTTTCCGACCGCTGGGCTGCCTCGGTCAAATGCTGCCACGGACACCCGCCGCATTCGCCCGATTTCGCGTGTGGACACGGTGGTTCCCGTCGATGAATGGAGGGCTCCAAGACCTGATCCACAACACCTTCCACATACGTTTTGTGCTCTCGCGTGATCCGGACAAGGGCCAACTCGTCGGGCGCAGCGCCCAAAGCGAGAACTACTCGGCCATCATCCAATCGTCCGACAGCACGAGAACCGTGCGTCATACGCTCGAAACGAACAACAACTGTTTGACTGGGGGCGGACAACGACATTAATCCCTGTTATACCAAGCTATGATGAAAGACTCATAGCACGATAAAGGGTTCATTTGCCTCCGGTCAGTTAGGAGTAAGTGGTATCGGCCGCTACATTGCCATCGCTGGAAACATGGGCTCTGGAAAATCCACCTTTGTGGACTTTTTGCAGGTCCGCTTTGGTGTGAAGCCGTATTTTGAACCGAATGAAGAAAATCCGTATCTCACCCATTTCTACGAAGACATGAAACGCTGGGCGTTTGCCTCGCAAATTTATTTCCTCCAAAAAAAGTTCGCTATCCACCTTGCACTACAACAAGAAGACGGCATCGTGGTTCAGGATCGAACGATTTACGAGGATGCCGAAATCTTTGCAGAAAACCTGCATCGAACACACATTCTCAATGGTCACGATTGGACAACCTATCGCGAACTCTACGAAAGCATTCGTTCCCAGCTCAAACCACCGGACTTGCTCATTTACTTGCAATGTTCCGTTCGGACCATTCGGAAACGCATCAAACTACGTGCCCGACCGGAAGAGCAGACAGTACCAACCACGTACATCCGTCGACTTAATCGCTTGTATGATACGTGGTTCGAAGGGTATGATTTGTCCCCAACGCTGGTGATTGAAACCGAGCGTATGGACTACATTTCTGACCTGGTTCATCGCATCGATCTGCTGGACACAATTCGGCAACACCTTGCGTAAAACCCCAGTAGACCGGAAAATCGACATCATGGTTCACGAACACTTTCTCGTTGGATTGTTTCTTATTGTGCTCACATTCGGTTGTCAGCCCGAAAAACGAATCACTTCACCGCCTCCAAAAGACGCAAGCTCCGGAAATCCATGTTCTACAAACTTCAACTGCCCGGCTGGTGAGGAATGCACCAACGGCTTTTGCATGAAGATCTGTGTTGCCAACTGCATCAATCGCGAATGCGGTTCCGATGGGTGTGGGGGATACTGCGGCACCTGCCCCCAGGGCACCGCATGCGATCCACAAGGATTGTGCGCGGCCAAACCATGCACACCCCAATGTTCCGGTAAACAATGTGGCTCCAATGGATGCGGTGGAAGCTGCGGTACCTGTCCTGCCCTAATGGGCTGCAACGGCGTCGGTAAGTGTGTCAGCGGTTCGGGATGCTTGCCCAATTGTACGGGCAAGATCTGCGGTTCCGACGGGTGTGGAAGCGTCTGTGGAAAATGCCCTGCCGGCTTCATGTGCAACGATACCGGCCAATGCACGGTCGATCCCTCCGCCTGCAGCAACTTGAATCCAGCCGGAGAGTGTCAGCAAAACAATCTATATGTTGTGCGCTGTGTGGAGGGCCAATTGCTCGCTACATATTGTGATCCAACGCTGGGTTTAAAGTGCGGATTCAGCGCCGTCACACAAACGGTTAAGTGCATCAAAGATGGATGCGCCCCCAATTGTTTGAACAAGCAATGCGGCCCCGATGGATGCGGCGCTGTGTGCGGTGTATGCCCACTGACTGAAAACTGCAACACCCAAGGGATCTGCAGTGACACGTGCACCCCAAACTGTGTGGGCAAATACTGCGGTCCCAACGGTTGTGGCGGCCAATGTGGAACCTGCGACGCTGGATACAAGTGTTCACCAACCGGTCAATGCATTGATACGTCGGCCTGCACCCCCAATTGCTTCGGCAAGAAATGCGGTCCGGATGGCTGCGGTGATAGCTGCGGAACATGCTCCGCAGGTCAGTATTGTAGTGTGGGCCAATGCATCAATGGCACGTCGGGTTGCACCCCCGATTGTGCCGACAAGACCTGCGGAAACGATGGGTGCGGTGGATCGTGCGGATCGTGCCCAGCCAGTCAACAATGTGACGGGGAAGGACATTGCGTGACGATGGGCGGCGGTTCTTGTGGTTCGTTGACCTTTGAGGGCCAATGCAACGACACAAAAACGATCGTGTCATGGTGCGAAGGGGGCGTCGTGGAGTCCCAAGATTGCACGATTTTCGGATCCAACTATCAGTGCGCTTGGGCGGATGTCGACACGGGCTATTGGTGCCTCGACAAGTGCAACTGTACCGACAAAGAATGCGGTGACAATGGGTGTGGCACATCTTGTGGATCGTGCCCCGTTGGCCAAAACTGCAACAATTCCGGGACCTGCGTGGGTAGCGAAGGCGAACCTTGCGGATCGATTACATGGATAGGTGTCTGCGAAGGCAACACGCTCAAGTACTGCTCAGGCTCGACCATCAAAGAGAAAAAGTGTGGCGAAGTCGGTCAGGTCTGTGGATGGAGCACAGACTTCGATTGGTACAGCTGCACCGCTCCTACTGGCGGATGTCAGCCCAATTGTGTGAACAAAGAATGCGGCGATGATGGCTGTGGCAATGTGTGCGGGCTTTGCTCGGCTGGCGCGTCCTGTACGGCGGGCCAATGCGGTTTCAACACATCCGCTTCCCAAACGTGCGCCACCGTACCGCCGGCAGGGCTGTGCATTGGCGCCTCCCATCGCCAGTGTACCAACAACGTGATGTCCACAACCGATTGCGCTTTGTCCAACCAGGTGTGCTTGTACAAGCCGAGCACAGCCCAGTATGGATGTACACCCAATCCGGGCTGTTGGGGCCAGTGCCCTGAGAAAAAGCGCTGCCAATACGATGGTACCTGTGGCTGTGATGGTCTTGACATCGCCGGCCACTGTGAAGAGCAGACCATGGTCTACTGCATAAACAATGACTATTTGGTCATCACCAACTGCGCGGACAACAACTTGAGTTGTGTGATCAACGACTTCGACTACGCCGTCTGCAAGGAATAAGGAACTCAACACAGTGCCGCACCCCGACGTTTCGTCGCAGGGCGCTTGGTGAAAAGTGTGGGCTAGGATCCTCTCAGGCTTCCTAATGAAGCGTGTGATTGGTCGATGGATTCGACGTCGATTTCGACACTGAAAAAGCAACCGGTTTCAGCGTCGTCTGGAAATCCGGGCTTTCAAAGCGAAAGCCTTTCGTTGGAAACACAATCGTGTTTCCTTTCTGATTGGCGACAAACAAAATGGAATCACCAGACCGGTTGTAGCCCAACTGAACCAGCGTCCGTTCCGAAATGGTCTCTTCTTCACTGATATGTAAGTGATGCTCGGTCACCACATACAGTCCCTCGGGCTTGAGCGGAATGAGCACACCCAAAAAGCCTGGGTCTTCTATTCCGAAACCGCGATCGTGAAACGTCCAACGGTTGTTCTCGTTGTTGTGCGGCGTTTGAACCATTGGTATGCCGCGGTCGCTGTGATTATGGAATGAAACCAGGCAACCTGCGGGCACCTGTTCCTCGTGATTCACCAACGAAACACCGGTCCGGTACAAACCACAATCTGGCAACGAATCACTGGCCATTCATACTCCTACACGTCGAGATTATTAACCGACAGTCGCTTAACTGCAGACACCAGATGTTGCGCATGATTGACGGGAATGTCAGGCAAGATCCCATGACCTAGATTAAACACATGTGGACCCGTCCCATTGGCGTCCAAGACAGCCTGAACACGCTGATCTATGACCTCTTCGGGCGCATACAGAGTGCAAGGATCCAGGTTTCCTTGAAGAACCACGTTGTTGCCTACGATGGACCGAACGTGATCCAACCCGATGCGCCAATCGATGCCCAACACATCCGCCCCGGCTTGATTGACATCAGCAAGCTTGCCGGCCACACCGTTCAAAAAATACACCACCGGAACTCCCGGCCTTCGAACCCGTTCGATCACACGTTGTGCAAATGGCAATGCCCACTGGCGATATTGGTCCGGCATGAGATCACCGGCCCAGGTGTCAAAGAGCTGAACCATTGACGCGCCCGCTTCGATCTGGGCCGTCAACAAATCCGCAACGGCATCGACCAAACGCGTCAGCAACGCTTCGAATCCAACCGGATCCGCCATCATGAACTGCTTTGTCTTTCCATAATGTCGGCTTGTTTGTCCTTCTACCGCGTAACAGGCCAACGTGTACGGAGCGCCGGCAAACCCTATGATTGGAGCTCTATGGCCCACTTCGTTTACCAACATCCGGATGGCTGCCG
>CAUZBV010000126.1:0-8526 GCA_963578115.1 Myxococcales bacterium | reverse complement strand
TCCTACCGCGTCCGCATCGATGAGCGGTCCCACCAAAGTGCCTTCCCCCAAGGGATTGCCCACCGACAGGCTTGCATAGGCCTTCTTGAGTCGGGTGAGCAGCTCGGCCGCGAGGGATTTGTGCACGATCAAACGGCGAAGCGATGTGCAACGCTGACCGGCGGTGCCCACCGCCGAGAACGCGATGGCGCGCACGGTCATATCCAGATCGGCCGATGGGGCCACGACCATGGCGTTGTTGCCGCCCAGCTCCAGTATGCAGCGTCCAAATCGCTGGGCCACCACCGGCGCGACGGCCCGACCCATGCGGGTGGAGCCGGTGGCGCTGACGATGGCCACATCCGGTGAGGCCGCGAGCAGCTCGCCCAGGCCTGCTCCGCCATGAAGCACGTGCAAAAGCCCGTCCGGCGCATCCCCAAAACGTGCCGCTGCGCGCTGAAAGATCGCCTCACACGCCAAGGCGGTCAGGGGCGACTTCTCGGAAGGTTTCCAGATCACCGGGTTGCCACAGACCAAGGCCAAAGCCGTGTTCCACGCCCAGACGGCCACAGGGAAATTGAACGCCGTGATCACGGCGCACGGCCCCATGGGATGCCAGGTCTCCATCATGCGGTGACCGGGACGTTCGGAGGCGATGGTCTTGCCATAGAGTTGTCGCGACAGGCCCACGGCAAAATCGCAGATGTCGATCATCTCTTGGACTTCACCCAGCCCTTCGGAGCGGATCTTGCCGACTTCCAGACTGACCAATTGCCCCAAGCTCTCCTTGTGTTCGCGAAGCTCTTCGCCCAACAACCGAATCAACTCCCCGCGCGCAGGCGGCGGCGTGTTGCGCCACGATTGAAACGCTTGGAGCGACTGTCCAATGGCCCGTTGAGCCTCCTCGGGCGTGCTGGGGGCCACGGTCGCCAAAGAACTCCCATCGATGGGCGAATGCACCGCAATGCCCTTGGGAGCGTTTATGTTCGCAGAGTCCACGCCCAGGGCGTTCAATGTCTGCTCTGTCTTGCTGGTGCAATCGGTCGACATGAATTCGGGACTGTACTCGACAGCGACGTTTCACTCAACGGAAACCCGTGAAAACGAAAATCCGTTTACGAGCATTGGGGCGGTGAAGTTCGAAGACCACCTGGTATTCCTTCGATTTTCATCCGGTCGTTGGGTGCGTTGCCATCCAGGCCGAATCTGGAGTAATTTGGGACTATCGTACAGGGAAGAACTGAGCATCGTTTCGTGACACACATGAAATGAAAGGTGGAGGACAGTAATGGGCGATTTTGGAAAAAAGACGGTTCTTGCGTGGGTTCTCAGCATGTGTGCGGTCATGGTTTGGCCCACCACCGCAAGCGCCAAGAGCCCCCCAAAAGCCACCGTTGTCTATTCAACGTCGTCTGTAAACGAGTACCTCGAATACGCCATGGACAAGCACCATTGCTCGGGCGTGGAAGACGCCTTTGATAAGCGTCGCTGCAAGAGACAGTGGAACACTTTTTCCAGAAAGATGCTCAGCTGGGTCAAGAAGGTCCGGCTGATCGACGACGGCCTCACCGTGGACATTGGGCAATATGACTTTCGACGAGGGCGCTTCGTCATCACCCACGACGCCGGGGTCACTGTCACCTCGGGATCCGACCTCCGGTACCGTGTCGTGATCGGCAAAGGAAAGTGTGACAAGCTCACGGGTATGGTGGATGTGGGACAGAAATTCACCATCCGAATGAGCCCAAAGAGAGCCGAAAAGAATATTCTTCGCCAGTCGGCTGGGGAGAACACCGTCACGGCCATCCTGTCGGGAAAATCGGGACGGATAAACTGGTGCTGTGACGCGTATACGAGACGGGATGCGCGGCTCAATGGCGAGCAATGCAATGCGCCGGTCTTTGTCTACACGATCCAGGGGTTCCGTTTGGATGACGGCGAGGGAGAATCCTTTAAACATTCGTTCCCCGCAGCCATTACGGTCCAAGACTTCGATCCGGCCGTCTTGGGCGTCCCCATCCCCACTGGATCCGGCGACTTTGAAGACCCCGCTGAGCCCGAGGATAAACTTTAAGAGGACATCGTTCCAGCATAGGATAATGAAGTGGACCGATCATAGTCGGACAAGTCGGTCAGACGGACTGTGAAAGAAAAAGTGGGAAGCTAGGAAAGGGCTTTCCCAAGTTCAAGGGAATCGAGCAAACTTTCGAAGTTTACTTGCGGCGCCAGGCGTATCCGTCGGCGGTGTCCACTTCGATCCACTCGCCTCGTTTGCAGGTGCGATCTTGCCAGAACGCGCCGTGGGTTAACTCGAGTTGATGGCGTACCTCTTTCATGGCCTCCTCGTAGACCACGGCCATGGCTTGGTCGAGAGCTTCCTCGAGCACCGCATCCGCGATGCTGTCACAGGACGGCGGAACCTCGGCGCACAACTGCTCCACAATCTTCGCTCGCACCTCGGGGATCTCAGCGTTCACTTGCTCGGTGATCTGGGCCTCATACTGAGATTCAATGATGTCATAATAGGCCGAACGGTCGGTGTTCTCGGCTTCGATCAACGCCGCTTGGCTGTCTTGGTATTCCTGGTCTTGCGCCTTCAACGCTTCTTCGGCGAGGGCCACAGCCGGGATCGTTCCATACCCGAGGGCCGATTCGCCCAGGGTGCCACCGACCTTGTACACCCGCATCGCGTCGTACCGGGCTCGCATGCGAAGCAGAATGTCCCGCTTTGATTCGGTCATCACGCCGTTGTCGGTTTTGCCGCCCAGACCTTGTTCAAAGTCAGGGAACGAATCCGCCATGCTCGAATCGTCGATCACCTCGGCCGCACACGACAACGAAAGCACCAGCAAACAACCCACCAGAAAATAACATTTATTCAATAATTTCATGACGCTATCGCAGCCAAATACGTCCAATTTGCCGAGGGATTTGCGCCAACGAAAGACGATGAACATCTGCGGGCTGCGCCGGGTCGTACCTCGGGATCACTTCTATGCTACAAAAGAGACAGCGTTCACAGCGAGAACCCACGAGGAACACCCCATGATTCCGCTTATCCGGCATCATCTCATCGTCAAAGTGGCTTTGATTGTTCTGATCGCCGTGGCGCTCGGGTTTGGCGTATCCACGTTCCTGTCCACGCGCGCCCAAGTGGACTCCTTCGAACAATTCCACCAAGTGTCCGCCGCCTCGTTGGCCCAAAGCATTGGTGCGTCGGTCAAGCACACCATGCTGGCAGGCAACGGCCTGAAGGTTCGTCATCTGGTGGACACGGTGAAATCGGAGGTGCATCACGCCACCATTCGAATCTATGCACCCACCGGTGAAGAAGTGTTTGGCGAAAAGCCGCCGCCGCCCGAAGAGGTCGCACCCCATGTGCAAAAGGCGCTGAAAAACCCCGATGCCCTGCGGTCCAATGACGGCCTCCACACCGTTCCCATCCCAAACCAAACACGATGCCGACAATGCCACGAGAGTGGCGAAGTTCGGGGCGTGTTGTCCCTGTCGACCCAAAACGCCCGCACATCGATCGCCAAGAAGGGCGTCCTCGAACAAACCCTCACCCGGATCACCCAAGAAGGGTTTGAGCAGATCATGACGTCGAACAACGTGTCCGAGCTCGATGACTATTTTGAAGAAATGGTCGCCAAGACACCGGGCTTGACGAGCATCACCATCTTGGATTCCGAGGGCGATCCCTTCTTTGGAGACGATTCCGTGGAACCGCCCGCCGATGTCAAGAAACGTGCCCTGACACCGGGCGACTCGTTCGGGGTGACCTGGAAGACCCAAGAGCTCCGACTGGTGCCCTTGGAAAACGCACCGCGCTGCCAGGGTTGCCACGAGCCGGATGAACCCATGCGCGGCGCGCTGGTGGTTGGTTTTGATCCGAGGACCTTGCAGGGAGAAGCGTCGCTCTTGCCGGCCACCCAAGCCTCCCTAGAGCACGTGATGCTCCGCGGATTGGGGCGACTGATCAAACGCTTTCTAGACCAAGTGGCCGCCACCGGAACGGTGACCACTTTGACGCTCCACGACGAAGCGGGTCGCCTCTACCACGACGCCTTGCACGTCCCGGAGGCCCCCGCTCTCGTCCAACAAGCGCTCGAAGAGAAGCAGGTCGTGATGAACTCGGGCGTGACCGACGATGGCCGCTCTGAGTTTGTGTACGTGGAACCCATGCGCAACGAGAAAGAGTGCCAATCCTGCCATGGGACCGACCGACCACTTCGGGGCGCGATCGAGGTGCGACTGGACACCACGGCAGCGGCACAAGCCCGATCCTCGTTGGTGGACACCAGCATCCTCTTGGGCGGGACCACCGTCGCTCTGGTCGTTCTGATGCTCTATCTCGGCTTGCGGTCCACGGTGGTGCAACCCGTGCAGCGGATCGGACAGGTGGCGGATCGCGTGGCGGAGGGTGACTTCGACGCCGCAGTCAACGTGACATCACTGGATGAAATTGGCCGGTTGGGCGATCAAATCAACACCATGATCAGCGGCTTACGCCAGAAGTTGGCCCTGTCGAAGTTTGTCTCTCAAGAGACCGTTCGAACCGTGGACGCCGCCGATGGCGCCGTCGATTTGGGCGGAACCCGCAAGCGCTTGACCATCCTCTTTTCCGACATTCGAGGATTCACCGCCTATTCCGACGTCCATGATCCCGAAGAGGTCGTGGCCATGTTGAATCGATACCTTCAAGTCCAAACCGACGTGGTCATTCAACACGGCGGCGACATCGACAAATACGTGGGCGATGAACTCATGGCCCGCTTTGATGGACCGGGCATGGAAGCACGCGCGGTGCGGTGCGCTGTGGATATTGTGGCCGCCTTAGACAAGCTCAACGCGGAGACCCCCGATACCTCCATTCACGTGGGCGTGGGTGTGAATGTGGGCGACGCGATCTTGGGCGCCATGGGCTCGAAAGAGCGCATGGACTACACAGCCATCGGCGACACGGTGAACCTGGCCGCTCGGCTGTGCTCGGCCGCCCAACCGGGGGAAGTGCTGCTCACCGAAGCCGTCCATGCCGCCACCCAATCCCCCGCCGGAGTCACCATGGTGGCCAAAGAACCCATTCGGGTCAAAGGCAAACCGGATCCCATCGCGGTCTACACTGCGACGGGATCCAGCTCCTCATAATATACCGCTATTGGACTCAATCACTCCGAATGAATGACCATACGGTGGGCTTCACCTGACCGGGGATCCCGGCGTTTTCGTTCACCGAAACAAAGAGCCGGTCGCTGCCATCCGGAAATGCATGCCAATCGATGTCCCCAAAAGTGAGTTGGAGCGAGGGGCCGTGTTCGGTCATAGACTCGCCACCGGGCGCCAGGATCGCCACCCGGCCGGTAGGCTGGAGCGGATTGAAGTCCAAGCCATTGGTGGAATCAAAACGGATCAGCGAGTTGCTCGACTCGTTGTGACAGACCAATGAAAACCGGTCGTCGTCCTGAATGAAGGTGGGATCGTGACAGCCTCGGAAGTACGTGCCTGTGAACGTCCAATCCTTCAAATTGTCCGACAGGGCCAAGATGTTGCCTGGGATGTAAGTTGGGTTTTGCGACTTGTCATCGTGGAGCCAGGGCAAAGGCTGCCAGTGCTTGCGGGCAACAGAGGCGCTCACGGCCATCAGGTAACAGCCATTGTCCAGCTTCGTGATTCGGCCATGGGCACACGCCTCGATGCCCGTGTCCGTGCAATTCAAAGCCGGCTCTGGATCGGTGAACGTCTCGCCATCCGTCGAGGTCGAAACACTCACGGTCAGGGGTTGCGGACCCTTGTTTCCCGGTGGACCCATATCCTGCTGCGCATCCTTGACTTGCATGAAAAGGTAAAAGGTTCCGTCGGGCGCCGTCGCACCATACGGATGACCGTAGCGCTCGGTCGGCGTTTCCGCCACGACCACCTCTTCGCCGGTCCAGGTCAGGTTGTCGCCACTGGGGTTGGTGAAAGTGGAAATGCCCTTGGGCGATCGGGGCGTGTAGATGCGTGTGACCCCATACACCTCGATGAACTCGGGCGCCAGGGTCCGAATGTCTAGATCCGATTCAAAGGACCAGGTCTCTGCGACGGGCAGATCCGCGTAGGTCGCGACCACATCATACAGGTCGGGCGTATCCAAATCGGCAGGTATCCCCATGCTGGCCGCCAGGGCCGCACACGAAGAACCCACGGGTTGAGGGGTGCTGGTGTCCGCCGCCGGCTTGTTTGTGTCCGGAGCCGGTGGACTCGTGTCGACGGCAATTTGTGTATCGACGTTCGTGCCGCCATCGGGCAGAACACCCTGGCCATCGATTGATCCGCTCGACTCGCACGCCGACCCGGTCAAAAGAAAAAGCGACACCAATCCTGTAGAGAAGCAACGATTGAACTGGAACATGTCAGGACCTCACTTTCATCAATGTTTGATGCACAGTGCGGCCCTCCCCTTCGCAAGAGCATTATACAATGAAAACCCCTTTATTATTCCGACTCTTTATAAAAAACGTCGCAGTATCCCTTCGGCTTGGGAAGCGTAGCCCCCACCAAAGAGGTTGGCGTGGTTGAGAACATGGTACAGATTGTAGAGGTCGCGGCGTTCCGGATAGCCCGGTTGCAGCGGATAGACCTCGTTGTAGGCCGCGTAAAATGCACTGTCGAACCCACCGAAGAGTTCCGTCATGGCCACGTCCGCTTCCCGGCACCCGTAATAGGCGGCCGGATCGTAGATCACCGCAGCCCCCGACGCATCGGCCATGGCGTTGCCGCCCCACAGATCTCCGTGCAGGAGCGCCGGCGGCTCGTCGGTCTGAAGCCATTCATCCATGCGATCGCAGAACGTATCCAAGAGCCGATCCAGGCTCGACGAACAACGCCCCTTTTCACGGAGCACACGCTGCTGAAAGACGATGCGGTGGTCCCGATAAAAGGGGATCCAATCCGACTCGCTCGGATTGGGTTGGGGCGTGTGTCCGATGAAGTTGTCGCCCTCAAACCCAAAGGTGTCTCGGGTGGCACGATGTTGCGCCGCGAGGCCTCGCCCCAACGCTTCCCAATACGCCTGAGTCGCCCTGCCCCGCTCGATCCAGCTCAGGACCAACAGGGCCGGCTCTTCGCTCACCGCCACCACCTCGGGCACCGCGCAGCCGCCGGCCACGGCGCCCAACGCGCGCAAGCCTTCGGCCTCGGCGGTGAACATGCCTCGAGGGCTGTGGGCGTTGGCCTTGATGAAGAATCGCCGTCCGCTGGTGGTGGTGGCGCCAAAGGCTTGGTTGATGTCGCCGCCGTGGACGGCCCCGTCCAGGCGAAGCGATTCGCCCACCAGCCCCTCCAGCTGCTCGAGCATCAGCGGGATTCCAGAATGTGGTCGAGGAGGCCTTCACAGCCCCGGTAGACCAAATTGTAGACCCCTTCAAAGCCACCCTGATAGTAGGGATCGGGGACATCGCGGGGGGCGTCGCCATCCGCATAATCCAACAAGAGCACGATGCGATCGGCCTTGGTGTCGTCATGATCCAAATGCCGAATCCCGTTGCGGTTGGAGGTATCCATAGCGACCAACCAGTCGTAGTGTTGGATGTCCGATGCGGTCAGCTGTTGGGACCGCTGACCGCGAATGTCGATGCCGTTCTGGTCGGCGACCTGGATGGAGCCCCGGTGCGGCCGTTCGCCCACATGCCAGCTGCCGGTGCCGGCCGAATCGACTGTGAGCTGCCCGCTCAATCCTCTCTCTTCGATGAGATGCGCCATGATCCCCTCGGCCAAGGGAGACCGGCAGATGTTGCCCAAACACACCATGAGAATGGATTGCGACATGCCTTCTTGTAGTTCGGAGGGAAGTGGAACGTCAAGCGGAGCGTGGCGAAGAGCGAGATCGACCGAATCCGATAAACACCGCAAGAATCACCCATAGGGTGGCGTTGCCGGATGAACCCGGAAAATGAGTGCGACAACCCCCGCTGGCCTGGGGTGGGGGCGGTGGGGCGGTGGACAGATCCGAGACCGGGTCGGGGTCGGGAGCCGGCTCCGGGACTGGGACCGGGTCGGGGTCCGGGTCCGGGTCCGGGTCGGGATTCGCATCGGGGACGGGACTCAGCGACACACAGACGGCCTCCTGGCAGATCTGATCCGCTGCGCAGGTGCCGCAGCTCCCGCCGCAACCGTTGGAGCCACACTCTTTGTCGGTGCAGTCCGGGGCACAGACGCACAGGTCCCCAATGCACTGGGTACCGGGGCCGCAGGTTCCGCAGCTGCCGCCACAACCGTCCGAGCCGCAGTCTTTTCCCGCACACGTCGGCTGGCAGAACGCCTCGTTGGTCACCGTCACCTGGATGGAGATGACCGTGTCGTTGGGTCCACCGCCCAAGGGCTCGTCAGCGAACCACGTGGTTTGCTCCTCCAACAAGGTCAGATGGAGGGTGTGTTCGCCCGGCGTGTTCCCACGGATGGAGAGCGGGAAGACCGCGGTCCCGCCCGGCTGCACCACCGAGGGCACGGTGCTGATGCGAGTGGGCGCGATCCAGTCCACGGCGGCCAATGGATGGGGCACGTCCCGAG
>CAUZBV010000125.1:0-8549 GCA_963578115.1 Myxococcales bacterium | reverse complement strand
ATTGAACGCTTCGCCGTCGATCTTGAACCAATCTTCCCCGCCCGGGCAAATCTTCAACCGGGTGACAAATCCCACTTCGTTGCTCAATTTGAGCGCCGATTTCGGGGTTGTTGTGGGGCTGAATCGGTCGTCCTTGCACGAGCCAGCTGGATCGTCGACGAAAAAGCCCATGTCGTAATAGAACGTCATCCCGCCCGGTGTCCATACGCGCCACCAAACCGATCCTGGTTTGAGGCTGGGCGAATGGAGCTCGACCAGACTGTTCTCAGTGGTCAGTGTCCCAATGGGGAATAGGCCGGCGCCGTCTTGGAACATCTGGATCTGAAGCGCACCTACGGTCAAGTAGCTGGGTGCGACGGCGACGCCGAGACGTTCACCCGCATTGACATCGAGTTGATACCAATCGTCTTTCCCAGGACAGATGCTCATGTCCAAGTACACGTTCTCGGGCAGTAACATGGCTGATAAAAGGCTGTGGTTCGGCGAAAACATGTCCGACACACACAGGGTGTTGGTCGGGACCTTCTGAATAGTCAGTGTTCCTGTGTTGTGTTGTCCTTGGTAGCCATAGACTTGGACGTAGAACACGCCGGTCATGGTACTGCTATACAGGATGTGTTCGTCACTGGTGGCTGTTTCGCTCTGTGCCACAACGTTCTGTGCGCTGTCGTACAACCGCAGATCCAGGTCACCGTATTGATGTTGAAACGCCAGGTCCAGAATCAGTGTTTCTCCCGCGTTGGCCGACACTTTGAGCCAATCTTGATCCCCGGGGCAGACCGTCAATGTGTGGGAACCGGAGCCGACAAAGGGTGATGAGGCAGCGTTGTCATTGATCTCCAGCGAATCCATGGGGCAGCCGCCTTGGGACGTATAGATGACCAAGCCATACGTTTGCTCGGCAGGAGGCGATCCGGGTGGCGTGCTGACTCTTAAGAACGCGGGTCCCTTCGTCAGCGTGTACGTGACACTTTGTGTCGCAGCGCTGCCGGTGGGCGGTGCCAACTGGCCTCCAGAGACATCGTGAATGGAGATTCCGAGCTCGCCGTGGCTTGCATCGTGCAGGAGGCTGGCCGTTACGGTCGTATCAGGTCCCACGGGGACTTCGTAGAAATCGCTCGACGACGGCCCAGGGCAAGAGCGCAAATCGAGGGTGACGCCGGTGGACACCACTCGCGCTGTCTGTACGGAATCGTTGGGTTCCATCGGGTCGTCTTTGCAGGCACCACTCCAAGCCATTGGGTAGACCACCATGGTGTAATGACCCGACTTGGGTACGCGCGTGATGTGATCACATACCGTCCCTTTAATGTCGTCGTTGTCGGTCGCCGTGATGTAGTAGTGGAGTAATAGCGGAACGGTGCTGTTGATCGACGGGCTCAACATGGAGCCGAGGTAATAGGGTATTTCGTTCTTATCCGATTCGAAGGGACATCCTGGATCGACCATTGGATTGCACCGAATCAGAGGCAACGTGTTGTTGGCGAACGAATTTGGATCCAGCGGATTGTTGGTCGTGAAGTGGACGGTGAGTTCACGAACGATGGACTCCGAATCCTTCGCGTCGGCACGAAATACAATCGCGTTGGAGCCCTTAATGGTGTTGAGTGGTTCGTGATTCAACGTCGGTGGACTGCCAGGGCAATTTTTCGCGGCGTCGCTGTTCATCAATAAGATGGAGATATCTTTTACCACTTCGTCATGGGTTTCGTCGCTGGCACCAACGAGCAATTGCCAGTAATTCCCGGTGGCGATTTGCACTTCCGTGGGTTTCCAATGGAACGCCATGGTCTTTGCGTCCAATTGCGTGAGCGAAGAGCCAGGAATGGGTTCGATGATGCGGAAGATGATGTTGGAGGAATCATCATCTTTAACAGTGATACGGAAGCTGATGTCATCATCCTGACTGAGATTGAACACGTACCCAGAGGGGCCGACAAACACGGGCGCGCTATTTTGTGGAAAGACCACGATTTCTACCCAGCGACTCGCGATACCCCCGTTTCCATCGCTCAGGCGGAATTGGATATTGTGTATCAGGCCTCCCGATGACGTGTCGCTGATGAGAGGCGCCCATGTGAACAGAAAACCACCTGTCACCTTTGTGATCGTGGCACCGATGGGCATGGGCGTGGCGGTCAAGGTGAGGACATCGCCGTCCGAATCCCGCGCCGTGAGCAGCAATTCCAGGGTTTCGCCCACGTGGACCTTCTGGCTCGCGATTGGATCCAATGTGGGCTGATGATTGACTCCGGCGCACCCAGCGTTCATGAGCAACATGATGATCGGAAGAACTCTCTGCACGTTTTCTCCAGTCTTTCCGACGAAAGCCTACCACAACAGACCCCCATAAGGGAGCAAAGGGATGGTTCCCGAATCCACCGTCTACGGTGGCGCGCCTTGACCCCGCATCGCAGCACATCGCCACTGTCATTGGTACTACCGTGGCGCGACCGCGTACTTCACAGGTGCGTTGGTTTGTGTTGCTCGTCAGCGGCCCAGGTCCACCCACCGGGTCGCTTTCACGCGATTCACCCGGGTGGATTTGGGGGGTGACGGATGAGAAGGTGGGTGCAAAAGCACTTCAAAAGTGCACAACGTGCCGAATCTGGGGTGTCCCGGCCGTTGACACCCTTGGTGCTCACTCGGTAGCCTGTCAACGGGGCAAGGGCACGTCACATGAGCACTCAACAAAAGACATGGACAGCAAATTGGGTGGGGTTGTGGATTGCGCTTGCATCGACGGTACTCTGTGGATGCCGTGATGAGACGCCAGTACCGGAACCCCCGGTACCTTCTCAATCGACGGAGTCGGCCGCACCCACCTCCCCTTCAATCGGTGCGACAGGAAGCGTAGAACCGGCCACAGAGTCGACGCTCAACCCGTCCGAGTCCCCAGCGTCGAGTGGTGAGGCCCAAGCCGAAAAGACCAACCTACCGCAAGAGCAACCCCCCAAAGCACAAGAGAGCGTGATCACCAATGACGGTGCCCGCGAGCCGTCTTCGGATACTCAACTGACCGTCCAGCGTTCACCGGCGGAGGAAAAAGCCGTAGTGCTCCGGTTGGCGTCGATCGTGGGGTGCATTGGGGGCATTGTGACGAATGACTTCCTGCGTGAAAAGCGTACGAAAGAACTCTTTTCTTGGTTTGAATTGTCCCCCCCTGACTATTCGAAGAAGCTGATGGAATACATACGAGACGACACGACATTTCGCGAAAAATTCGATCGTGATCGAGCGAACTGTTCCACGCGGTATGTAGACCTTGTTTCGTATCAAGAGAGTGCGTGTCTGACCTATTGCAAGAAGTTGCGGGTTTGTGGCGGCGCCAAAGCGGTCCCATCCGGGTGTGTTTCGCGTTGCCGAGCATGGGAGGAGAACCCGCGGATTTTGCGGACCATGGCGTGTCTTGAGCGACCGCGGTGTTCGAGCGTCATGCGGTGTCTGAAAGCGGTGAACGATCGAGTAAAGATGGAACAACGCATCCTGGAGAAGCGGCGTCGCCGAAACGCCATGGCACCGGATCCTGAGCGGGTGCGTCTGCTCGAGGCGATCTCCACGGTGGTTTGTCCTTTGCCGGAGCGCAAAGGAGATATTGAGGCGATTCTGAAGGTGCTCAAAACGCTGGGTTTCAACAAAGAGTCCTACCATGCTTCGGTCGAACGGTTTCGAAGCGATCTGACCTTTGCGGAGGACATTTATGAGCGGACCCGGGCCTGCTTTCCGACCGAGACTGCACCGGCCTGGCCTAAGGTGAAGCCCAGCGCTGCAGAAAAAAAGGCCGTTGAACCCTCGGCCGATGAACCCACAGTACCCTCGAAAAGCCCGGAATCGTCTGGACCCACGGTGGAGTGACGCTAGAAGAAGCGTAAGAACACGTCATTGGCCACTTGTAGACCCTGTTGTGTGAGTCGAATCCGGTCGTTTTCAACGATGACCAGTTGATCTTCGGCGAGCGTTTGGATCTCTTTGGCGAAGAAGGACCGGGGATCGATGTCCAGTTCCGCCTGTATGTGGTCCAGCGAAAATCCGGGCAAGTAGCGTAGACCGGTAAACATCCTCTCCCGAAGGTGGGTGGTTCGAACGATAAACTCGGACCATTCTTGTGTGGATTGTCCGGCCAAGGCCCGCTCCATGTATGTGCGTGGATTGCGAATGCTTGACCGGCGAAGCGCCTGTGCGTTGGTGGCAGTCCATTGGTCAGGCGGCAAGAACGAGTGGGCCCCTGCACCCAGACCCAGGTAGGGCGTACCCATCCAATAGGCGGTGTTGTGTCGGCTCTGATGTCCCTCATGAGCAAGGTTAGAGATCTCGTAAGCGATGAGTCCATAGGGTTTGACTCGGGGATGGATGACGTCCCACATGGTGTTTTGTTCGTCTTCAGTCGGTAAGGTGAGGTGTTGTGCGCTGACATCCCGTGTCATAGCGGTTCCGGGCTCCAAGGTGAGGTGATACATGCTCAAATGTGGCACCCCGGTTTGGGCAATTTGTTCTAGATCGTGTGTCCAACCGGCCAGCGTTTGGCCAGGCAGTCCAAACATGAGATCGGCGCTAACACTGTCGAAGCCGACCTGCAAAGCCGTCCCGAGGGCATCGAGTGCTCGCTCCGCATTGTGGCGTCGTCCAATGGTTGACAGGACTCGGTCATTCAATGATTGCAACCCCAGGCTCACGCGGGTCACCCCCACGGCACGGTAGTCTCGGAGTAGCGAATCAGTCGCCTCCTCTGGATTGCATTCCAGCGTGATCTCCACCTTGGGATCGCGGTATGGAAACCATCTCTTGCATTCCTCAATGACGCGTTGGATCCCCTCGGGTCCCCAAAGAGAGGGTGTTCCTCCACCGAAGTAGACGCTAATCAGGCGTTTGGTGTTCCACTGAGGCGCCAACATGGCACCTTCGGACACAATGGCGTCGGTGTAGGTCCCATTGGGGATCGTGTCCACGACATAGGTGTTGAAATCGCAGTAGGTGCAGCGCGATTTGCAGTATGGGAAGTGTACATAAAGGGAGACATCCCCGGCTGCATTCGGATGATTGATGCGCATCGCTAATCCAGCCGGACTGCGTGGAGGACGGTTTCGGCTCGCTCCACGAGCACTTTCCGCTTGGATCCGCTCGACGAGCGGTCCAAGAAGCATTCGCCATCCAGGGTGTATCCGCCGAACAAGCGGATCCGTTGGGTATGCGGAAAATCCCGAATCATCGGGGACTGTCCTCCAGTCATCAGCGTTGGAATAAGACGGATCAAGTTGTTCGTGCCCGTTTCCAAGATCAGCTTCGAGAAAAAACCAGGTTGATTCGAGGGGACTCGGAAGGCGGGGAGCATCCCCTTGAGGAGCGTGAGGTCGATGGTGGCCGCGACCAGAGTGCAATAGACCGGGAAGGCCACTTGGTCAATCGTGATGGATGTTGTCGGGGGCTCAAGTTTCCAACCGTGCTCTTGCCACATGCGTGTGTGCAATGGGTAGCCCACAACCACCTCTGAGAGCAGCCGGGTGAGGCCCGTATATCCCTCGCCGAAGAAACCGTACATTTCGAGCGCATTGGCCACCAGCTCGCTACCAAATACAAATCCATAGCGCGGGGGAGTTCCGTCCACACTCACTCGGAGCAGGGCGAGCTCTCGTACGGCAAGCCGTTCGATTGTTTTGCCACGGGACCGATGGAGGAATTGCTTGACGGTTCGCAAGGGGTTGCCCTTCGTGCCTGTGGCTCTGGACACGATGTTCAGGGTTCCCCCGTTGAGAAAGAGTAACTTGGGCAGTGGGATCGTCAGGCCCAAGTTTTGCTCGATCTCCGCACGCAGTTGGTACAAGCGATTGATTGCGGTGTGAAGTGTTCCGTCGCCACCATTGAGCCCGAGCACATTGACTCCTCGCTCCAGCAGCAAGAAGCGAAGCGCATTGTCGAGATCGCGGACGCTGTGCGTATTGACTACGTTGCGCGCATCGGGAACCAGGCGCGGTAGCAGGCGATCAAAGACGCGCGAGCGGGCGTTTCGCCGGGAAAAGGGATTGGAGATGATGCCGAGTCGAACCGGTGCCCCCGCTTCCAGCATCTTCTCATATGCTCGTATGCGTTCCATCGTTGGAGGGGGTGCACTGGGGAAGGGACGTCTCACGATTCTCCTTTGTAGCCGGTTCCAACGCGTTGACTCATCACGGTCGAACCACTGTCACCACCGTATCACAGCACCCACCGATGCTTGAAGGTTGGCTCTCTTGCGTCATAAAGAAACGTCTATTTTGCGATGATGTATCGGCTCTGCTATCATTTCAATGAATGATCAAACGACACTGGAGGCACTCGTAACGCTTTGGACGATGTTCCGCTTTGGGAACTTGTGGGGGTCCTTCTCTGTATCGGATTTTCCATCCTTTTCAGTGGTTCCGAAACAGCCCTGAATACACTCGGTACGAGCCGTTTGGAGAAGCTTGCTGAGCAGATCAGGGAGAATGGTGGCCGGCATCGTTTCCTCGAATTCTGGTTGTCCCGGCGAAACCATGCGCTGAGTGTCATATTAATCGGCAACAATGTGGCCAACATTGTGGCGTCCGCATTGGCCACCGTAGCTTTTGAGGGCATGCTGGGTCACTTGGGGGCGGGGTACGCGGTGTCCGCGGCGATATTTAGCGTATCGTTCTTGATTTTGACCTTCGGTGAGATCATCCCCAAAACCTTCGCGCAGAACAATCCCGAACGCTATGTGAGCCTGACCACTGTCGTGTATCCCATCGCTTTTTTGTTTACTCCGATCACGTGGCTGTTCACGGGGCTGAGCGAATGGGTCATTCGGAGTACGGGAGGCGAGGTTACGGAGGCGATTCCAACGGTCACGGAAGAAGACATCGAAGACCGGATCGCCGAAGCAGCTCGGCAAGGAAACTTGGACGAAGATCAAGAACGTCTGCTCAGCTCCGTCTTCGATTTCGATGACATCCTGGTCAAAGAGGTCATGGTTCCACGAACAGACATTGTGGGGATCCCTCACGATGCGAGTTGGGATGACATTGTAGACGTCATCGATCGGGAAGGACACAGTCGATATCCGGTGTATACAGAGGATCTGGATCACCTGGTCGGGGTGCTCTATGTGCGTGATCTCTTGTGCAGCCTGCGTGACAAGCGGGCCAATGAGCTCAAGCTCGATGCCATTGTGCGCAAGCCATTCCATGTGCCCGACAACAAGAACATCAATGAACTCATGCGAGAACTGCAGACGCACCGCATTCACATGGCCATCGTTGTGGATGAATTTGGCGGTACGGCGGGACTGATCACCGTTGAGGACATTGTCGAAGAAGTCTTTGGTGAGATTTACGACGAATACGACGATTCGGACGAAGGCGAGGATCTCGTCCGCGCCATCGGCCAAGACAGTTGGGTTGTCGACGGTAAGGTGCCTATCCGAGATCTGGAAGATGCCATTGGAATCGAATTCCCCGAAGACGATAGATACAGCACGGTAGCCGGATTCATCTTGAATGAAGTGGGTCGGATCCCCAAAGTCGGACGCGAAGTCCGCTGGAACGGTTTGCTCTTTACGGTCTTGGTCGCGGACTCCAAACGAGTGATCCGAGTGCGAATTGATCGAAGCGAGACACCGGTCCTCGAACAGATCGGCTCCTAATTCTTCCTCCTCTCAATCGATGACATCCAGCGCACGCGCGGTCCTCTGTTACTTTGATATCCCAGTATCTTTTGCACACCGTCGAGAACAAAATTCACCGTGCCGCTGTTAAGCACTCGGTGAGGTTGTGGAGTCGTTGACAAGGGTGTGATTCCAGACCTACTGTGACGGCTCCACTTTTCGGGTTGGGGTGTTCGTCCAAACGATGACAAGCTCAACAACAAGTGGTTATAAAACGAACAATTCGGCGATCAATGATTGCATGAGTTGGCGGTGAGGAGATCAGAATGCGTTGGATCGCTGTAGTGAGTGTCTTTCTTGTGATGTTGGGATCAGCTTGCACCAAGGACACGGCTAAAAAGAAAAAAGCGCGGGATAATACCGAGGCTGCTCGTTCCTCTGTCTCCTCGACCAAAAGCGATGAATCGAAGCCTCTGGCGGCAGCGTCAAAGCCCACATCCAAGGCGGCAGCACCCCTATCCGGTGCGAGTGCACACAAAACCGGGGCGACCCGAACGAGCGGTTCCAAGGTCCTCTGGGGACTGAATTTTGGCAACGACGCGGCGCTGGTAGCGGGCATTCACTCCTTTGATCAACTCTACGATCTTGCCGAACAGAAGCTCAAGAAATATGGCCTTGATGTGCCGATCCTGAGCAAGGAGGCGGTGCTTGCTCAAGGCCAACAAATGCTCGCGTTGTCGGACATGCGCTGGTTTGACCAAACCCGCCCGATTAAAGTGGTGATGTGGAACCCGAAGCAAAGTCGTGAAGCGCTGCTCTTGTTGCCCATTACGGGCAAGGACGCACTGATTAAGGCGCTTCCCGCCAGCCGAGAAGCAAGTGTCCAAGGCAATGCATTTGCCATCAACGTCGCGGGCATTCAGTTCTATCTGAACGTACTCGCTGACCATGTTGT
>CAUZBV010000124.1:0-8568 GCA_963578115.1 Myxococcales bacterium | reverse complement strand
CAAAAGCGGCGCGAGCCAGGAAGGAACGACGGTCTGTGGTTTCAACGATGAAGGCGTGCTGATGCAAGACTGCAACGACGGCGCCTGGGTGGACAGCGCCACTTGCACCGGAACGGACGAATGTAAAAGCGGCGCGAGCCAGGAAGGAACGACGTCTTGCGGCCTGAACAGCGAAGGCGTGCTGATGCAAGACTGCAACGACGGCGCCTGGGTGGACAACACTACCTGCACCAGCCCCGATAGTGTGAAAGCAATCCAATTCAGCTTAGAGTTCGACGTGACAGCACCGGTTGGGGGGAACGCTGACGTCTTGGCGAACTTTGCGGCTATATATTACACTGACATCGATGTCGTGGTCGTGTACTGCACAGAGCACGTGGAGGTGACGGGGACGGCGGTGTTCGGACCAACTGTTGTTCCCGATTGCCCCAACTGCACAGGGCTCTTGAGCTTTGATGAAAGCAGCGTGGTGAATATCACGGATCCGACCACGGATCCCGAACACTGCACACCGGCGTTCTTAGATGAATTTGCGGGAGGCTACCTGACCAACCATTTGACTCCAATAGCGAATAATGGTTATGGAGACTTCCTCTCGATCGCTCTGATCGACGCGTCGACCATGGATGCTCTCGGTCTGAGCCTCAGTATTTTTCCTGGCTCCTCAGCATCCGAACTGACCACTCAGTTGGCTGACGTAGGGGTTGAGTTTACCCACGCGGGGTACGTCAACAAGCAGCCTGGCTCATTATCTGAGACCAGCGGGTTGGAGCAGGTGGCCGCCAATGCCGGCGGCGACTCGCCATGGCTCGGCTATTGGATTATTTTTAAGTACCCGAACACCGACTCGTATGCAGGCTCCGACATGAGCGGTACCTATGGTGGCAACTCCAATTGGATTATTACCCTAGAACAATAACGAATCGTCCCAAGAAGAGCGCCCGGCTCGCCGGAAGGACTAAGGTGCGCAGCGTGCCCACACTGATTTCACAACCCACCGTCATTGAAGCCGCGGGCAACAAGCCCAAGATCATCAAAGAGCACATTGGCCGGGTCAACTCGGACACGAGCGACGTGTCGATCGCCCATATGAAAAGCCCCGGCGGATGGGAAGAGCCGCGCCAGACCCCCGAGTTCGACGAGTACACGATCGTTCTGGCGGGGATGCTTCGGGTGGAGCACGACGGGGGCATCATCGACGTCCGCGCCGGCCAAGCCATTGTGGCCCACAAAGGGGAAACCATCCGCTACAGCTCGCCCGAGCCCGAGGGCGCCGAATACATCGCCGTCTGTCTGCCGGCCTTTTCACCGGATACGGTACAGCGGCACGACGACTAGACACGCTCACTTAACCTGGTCCTGCCGGGCGCGAAGTGGTACACCCGCTCCCATGTTTTTCAAAGCAAAAGACTACGTCACTGCCGGCAACGCCCTGTGCGGTCTGGCCGGTGTGGTCTGTGTGATGCATGGCCAAATCTACTACGCCGGCGTCCTCATCTTGGTGAGCTGGATCTTCGACGCGCTGGATGGCGTTGTGGCGCGGCTGACCAACACCTTCAACAAGTTCGGCGGCGAGTTCGACAACATGTGCGATCACCTCACGTGTGGGATCTGTCCCGGCTTCATCGTGTATGGCGTCTACACCACGTGGATGCCGGGCGATGGACTGGTGCCCATTGTCTTGGCCTGCCTGGTTGGCTTTGTGTTGCCCATGACAGCCACGGTCCGCCACGCGCGCTACACGGTCAAACCCATCTCCGTCCCCGGGTTTTGGATCGGCCTGCCCCGCCCGACCAGCGCGTTTTTCACCGTGGCCTACTTCAACTCGTCCATCTTTCATGAATTGGGCGACACCGGCTATTGGCTCGGAATCGGTCTGGTGCTTTCACTGGGTGCCGCCAACGTAGGCTCATACCCCTTCTTGGCCCACCACAACCACGTCTGGAAAAAGTGGGTTGGCCCCATAATTGTCCTCAATTTGAGCATCTGCGGTCTCTTGCTGGTGCTGGGGCCATTACTCGACCTGGTGGGCATGGCGGTGGTGCCCAAACAGTGGTTCTTCGACGCGTTTGTGTTCATCTGCGCAAGCTACTGTTTGCTTCAGTGGCATGGAATCCCCAAGGAACACATGGACAAAGCCCGCGCTGCCATTGCCGAGTGGCGAGCGCAACCAGAACCCCGCTAAGACCCTCCAGGCTCCATGGCCCCTTCTTCCATGATGCCCTCTTCCACAAAATCGATGATTGTTTTCCGAAACGCGGCAATCCTCTGATCCATATCCTCGTCCGACACGTGGCTGAAGTCCCAAGGTTTGCCTATGTAGACCTGCACCTGAGTGGGATAGACGATCGACGCGCCCCGGGGGAGCATCTTGTACATGCCGCGCATGGCAATGGGGTAGACCGGGATCTGCGCGTCGCGCGCCATGAAGAACATCCCCCGTTTGAATTCGGCAACCTTGCCATCGCGCGTTCGACGGCCTTCGGGGTAGGCGGCGATGTGGATCCCCTCGGCCACACGCTCGCGCACGGTGCTCACAATCTCCGCGGTCCGCCCACTGCCGCGCGGGTAGATCGGGATGGATTTGGAGAGTTTCAAGATGCTCCCATACACCGGGTACTTCAGGTGGTGAGCACCCACCACGCCGCAGAAGGGGCCGGGGATGGCCTTGGTCATCAGGTGTGCGTCCACCATCGTGACGTGGTTGCCCATGAAAAGACCGATCCGCTTGGGATCGAATTGGGGGTGATAGGTCAGCTTGAATCGACTGAAGGTCACGTTCAGGACCAGGACCATCAGCGGTCGGGCGATGGTCATGTGGATCTTTTTGAAGGGAAATAACGGCAACAACAAGACGCTGATCAGAACAAGCAGAGTCATCCACAGAAACCCGAAAACCCACGAAATAATCGAGAGTGGAAGCAACAAGGCCAGGGCCCAGGTGGGACGCTCATTCGACATGACCATACCCTACCCCATTGCCGTTCAAATCCCCAGTCACCGCCTCTTCATCCCTTTCCAGACGCGCGCCACATAGAAGTTGCCGCACCCAGTCCACTTGGATAGTGTGGCCCCATGAACGAGCAGGAACGAGCCAAACGCGTTTGGGACAAGAAGGGGAAGCCCGGCCCCTACGACGTCATCGTGATCGGCTCGGGAATGGGCGGCATGACCAGCGCCGCCATGTTGGCCAAGCTGGGCAAACGGGTCCTGGTGCTGGAGCAACATTACGTCCCGGGTGGCTTTACACACACCTTTCGTCGAAAACACTACGAATGGGATGTGGGCGTCCACGCCGTGGGTGAAGTGACGGAGCAGTCCATGACGGGTCGTCTGCTCCATCATTTGACGGACGGGCAGCTCAAGTGGGCCTCGCTCGGTCCGGTGTACGATGAGTTTCACTACCCGGACGGCTTTCGAATCGACTTCCCCGATTCGCCGCAACAGTTCCGAGAGAACCTCTGTGAAGCCTGCCCCGGTGAAAGCAAAGCCATCGACAAATACCTGGAGCTCGTGCGGGATGTGGCCCGCAACATGAAAGGGTACTACCTGGCCAAGATTTTCCCCAAAAGCATGGCACCCATCGCCAACCAACTCCTCGCCAGGAAGGCGCAGCGATGCTTTGAGATGTCGACGGAAAAAGTCGTCAATGAACTGACCGAGAACGAGCGCCTGCGTTCTATTTTTTGCGCCCAGTGGGGATATTACGGCTCGCCGCCGTCCCGTTCGTCCTTTGCCATTCAAGCGCTGGTGGTCAAACACTTTTCCTGGGGCGCCTACTACCCGGAGGGCGGTTCGGGCAGCATTGCCAAGTGCTTGCTCAAGACAGTGGCGGACGCCGGCGGTTGGACACAGATCCGCGCGGATGTGGACGAGATCCTGATCCAAAAAGGACGCGCTATCGGCGTTCGTCTCCAAACCGGCGAAGAGATCACGGCCCAAAAGATCGTGAGCGCCGTTGGGATCCAGTCCACGGTCAACCGACTCTTACCCAGCGAGTACAGCCAACAGCCATGGGCGGACTCCATTCAGACGCTGCCGAAATCGGCAGCTCATGTGTGTCTGTACCTGGGCTTCAAAGGCGATATCCGACAAGCGGGCTGCACCGCCGCCAACAAGTGGTTCTACAACACCTGGGACAACGAGCAGGAGCCCTGGCCCATCGATCAGCCCGACAACCTTCCCGACGCCGCCATTTTGTACTGCAGCTTTCCCTCGCTCAAAGATCCGCTCTTCGACGCCGGCCATGAACAACGCCACACGGGCGAGGTGGTCACCTTTGTCCCCTGGGAATCGTTCGCACCCTGGCTGGATACACGGTGGCAGAAACGCGGGGTCGACTACGCTGATTTCAAGCAAAAGCTGGAAGCGAAGCTGCTGGAGCAGTTCCTACAACACGTGCCGGGCTTGCGCGGCATGGTGGAGTACGCCGAGCTCTCGACCCCCTTGAGCACGGACAACTTCGTTCGTCCCATGCACGGCGCGATCTATGGCATTGAGCCCACGCCGGACCGATTCCGAAACCATTGGCTACGGGCCAGACCCCCCATCAAGAACCTGTATTTCTCGGGCAGCGAGCTCGCGTCTGTGGGCGTCATCGGTGCCATGATGGGCGGTGTGTTGGGTGCCTGCGCTGCCTCTCCCATAAGTGCGTATTCTCTGATGAAAAAAATGATGTAGGGCCTCCACTGGCAGAACGCCACCACGCGGTGTTTTCTAAGAATTGATCGACTCTCTGATCAATTCTGCTTTCCCCACTCGTCTGACCTTCAGAGATGGGGCGCATCGTGCGCCTCCAGAAAATTTTTCCACGGCCTTGGATGCGCATGCGGACTGGGTGTCTAGGACGCTGCGCACTGAGATCAGATGAGATAGCGCGGGAAAATGTCCAACTCAAAAAATCCTCGGAATCGTATGCATTGCGTTTGGCATCATTGATTTCGCCTCTTATTACGCCTTGAACGCTGATCTGACAGGGGTTTCTTGGTCTCTCTACGTGGCTGGTGCGGTGGGTGCCTTTTTGCTGAGAAAAGCGAGGAATGCACCTGCACTCCCTAAGGCTGAGGCTAACCCTCAGGCTCCGGTCGCATGACCTGATTTTCCTGATGAAAAAGATAATGTAGGCTTCGGCACGCTGCGGGCCTACACCGTCCGCTCCTCTGAGGCGCTGAACACAGAATCGGGACCCTTTCCCGTTATGACTGAAAACTTAGGGTCTGACGCAAAGCAGTATATTCTGGTGCTTGTGTTCAGGTGCCTCAGGTGGGGCGTTGCCTTGGTGGCTCAAACTCCCTGTCATCGGTTTAAACGAAAAAAGTGAGGGGGAAATGTCCGTCTTCAAAATACTGGGATTCTTGTGCATTGTCTTTGGCGTGGTCGACTTTGCTGGGATGTACCTGGGCTATGACCTAACAGGCGTCAGCTGGTCTCCGATTGTGGCCGGTGTCCTTGGCGGTATTCTGCTCAACATGGGTGGTGACGAATCCGATGCCGACGAACCGGAAGTCGAAGCGGCTGCGGCCGTCGAAGAACCGCCGGCCCCGCCCGCAGCGCCAGCCGTCGAAGCACCCGCACCCGTCGAAGCACCACCGGCACCTGCGGCTGTCGAAGAACCGGCACCCGCTGACGCGGACGAGGAAAAGACTCCTTCCGTGGAATAATGAATCGCGTTTTGCACCCGGCACAGTGGGTGCTGGGTGCGACGAGCGTCGCTATTCCGTGTTCACACCCAACCTCCGTCAATCCGACGGGGTTTCATCCACAAAAGGAGCGGGTTCGTCACCCTTCCGTGGGGGCCCTTGAAGCTCGGGCAAGAACTTGCCGGTGATCATGGGCAAGACCGTGCCGGCCACCGCGCCAATCACGATGGCGTACGCGAAACGTATCCAGAGCGTCCAGACTGCATCATCGACGGTCAATCCCGTTTCGAACAACCACACCAAGGCGGCCACACCGGAGAAGGTGACGGTCAAGAATGTACGTTGCCACCCCGAGGGCAGAGCCCCTTCGTAGGCCGCCGCGAGGACAACCAGTACAAGCAACGCGATGAAGGCCGGATAGAAGGGGAAACGGTAGGGGTGATAGGCCGCGTGCACCGAGGCGAGGCTGTCGTCGCTGATCTTGGTCAGCGTGAGGCGCGCACCCTCGCCCAACGCGTTCAATGGGATGTTCGTTCCCATGTCTGCGATCTTGGCGGTGTCCAAGTCTTTGTGCCAATCCCCCACTTGAAAGGTCGCCTGGATGTTTTGCTTGGCGTCTTTGCCCTCAGCAACCATCCGAAGGGTCAGGCTGACACCGGTCTTCTTCACCCCTTCGAGTCGCTTGCATTCCAGGGAGAGCACACCGCCCTTGGCGTTGCCCAGTGCGATGACATCACCGTCTTTCTTGAGCTCGCCCTCCCCTGTGGGCGCGGCGGGTTGAAGGGTCTCAACGATCAGAAAGCCGGCGAGCACAGCGGCGACGATCGAGCCCACCACAACCAGTCGGCGAATCAGCTTGTTTGCAACGAGTTTGGATGAACGGAGACCGTTTGTGACCATGAGGCCTGCGGCCAAGACAACAAGCACGATTGTGGTTAGGAACACGGCATCTCTCCTGGGTTCACTTTGGACAACAAGCCTAGCGCCAAACTCGCCATCGCAGTCGACCGCGTAGGAAGGTGCCAGGCGCTCTGGAAGGAATCAAGTCTACTCTCCAATGCAGAGACATTGCCCATCAATATCTGGTAGACTTTCCCTCATGATCAAGTTTTGTGGGGCCGCTTTGCTTGTCGCCAGGAAGTTGCTCTTGGGGATCGCCATTGGAACGCTGCTCGGCGCGTGTGGTGGCGCACCGGCGGGCGGTGAGAACCCAACGACCGACATCAACAGTTGCGTTCCAAACGCTGCCTGCGACGACGGCAACCCCTGCACCAGCGACGATCAATGCAACACGGCCGGCGAGTGTTCCGGAGCAGCCGTGGTGTGCGACGACGGCAACCTGTGCACCGACGACAGTTGTGATCCCACGGGAACGGGCTGTGTATTCAACCCAGTCGACGGTGCACCCAGCTGCGACGACGACAATCTGTGTACCAGCGACGACCGGTGTGAGAATGGCCAGTGCACCGGCGATGCGCTCTCCTGCGACGACGACAATGGCTGCACCATCGACAGCTGCGATGCGATCGACGGTTGCCAGTTTGAACCCATTTCCGAGCAGCCCTGCAACGATGGCGATCCCTGCACCGTGGACGCGATCTGCAGCGAAGGCGTCTGTGAGGGCGGACAGGCAAAATGCACCGAAGCGCCACCCTGCCAAGAGGCCACCTGCGACGCAGAGAGTGGAGAGTGTGCCACCCAGAACCTGGAGGATGGACTGTCGTGCGCAGAGGCGTCGGCCTGCTCCCAAGAGGGGAGCTGCGAGGACGGCGCGTGCGTTCAACCCCCTGTCGATTGCGACGACAACAACGCGTGTACAAAAGACAGTTGCGCCACCGAGTCTGGCTGTGAACAGGAGGCGCTGAGCAACCAGCCCTGCAGCGACGATGACGCCTGCACAGAAGGAGACGCATGCGACAAGGGGTCGTGCCAGTCCGGAACACCGCTCAACTGCGATGATGGCCTGCCCTGCACCGTGGATTCTTGCGACACCGCCACCGGCGATTGCTTGACCACCAACCAAGCCGATGACACACCGTGTCCGGATGACAGCGCCTGTGTGGTCTCAAGCCTGTGCCAGGCTGGGTTTTGCGTGGGATCGGCCAAGAACTGCGACGACAGCAACGGGTGCACGAGCGATTCGTGTGACCCTCTCACTGGATGCGTCTGGATCGCGCTGGATCAGCAGGGCTGTGACGATGGGAACCCATGCACAATCGGCGATCTTTGCAACCAGGACACCTGCCAAGCCGGGACACCCAAGACGTGCACCAACAACAACTCCTGTGTCGTGGCAAGCTGCGACACCCAGACCGGCGAGTGTGGTGAATCGTGGGAATCAACGCAGGGCGCAACATGTGATGACGGAAATCCTTGTACATTGGACGATCTTTGCCAAGAGGGTGCATGCGAGAGTGGCGCGAACACATGCGGATGTGAGACCGATGCGGAATGCACCAGCCAAGAAGACGGGGACCTCTGCAATGGAACCTTGGTTTGCAACACCGCCGCATTCCCCTACACCTGTCAGGTCGATCCGCCGACGGTGGTCAACTGCAGCCCAGACAATGACTCGACCTGCGCGGTGAACACCTGCAAAGCAGCCGACGGATCCTGTGAGATGAGCCCCCTCAATGAAGGCCTGGCGTGTGACGATGGCGACAAATGTACCGGCGGAGACACCTGCCAGGCCGGGCAATGCGAGAGCGGAGACGCGGTGGACTGCGACGACCAGAACCCCTGCACCGACGACAGCTGTGACCCAAGTCAGGGCTGTGTTCACGAGAACAACGCCGCCCCCTGAGACGCCGACAACAGCTTGTGCACGCCCAACGACTATTGCGACGCTGGGATCTGCCAAAAGGACGCGGCCAAGAGCTGCCCACCCGGCAGCACATGCAGTGTGAATCAATGCCAAGCCGAAACAGGT
>CAUZBV010000123.1:0-8723 GCA_963578115.1 Myxococcales bacterium | reverse complement strand
GACCGCGTTGTCATTGCAGTGCGAGATGGTGTTGAAATGCACGTCCGTATTGTTGCTGGGGCCGCCGTGGAACTCGGATTTGGCGCCGCCACCGATTCCGTCCACGAGCCAGTGCTCGTCCGAACCTTGAATCCGATTTCGACGAAACACGTGGTTGCCACCACCGCCCTCCACATAAATACCGTGCGGACCATTGGGCGCCCCGGAGCCCCAATCTCCGGCGTTGCCAAGCGGCTCATCAATGACCGTGTCTTGGACCACGATGGCATGAACCGGCACTTCTTCGGCGCCGCCGGCCCGAATCACGATGCCGTGGCTGTTCTCTTCGGGGTTGCCGTCTTGTCCCCACCCGGTGATGTGACAGTTCTCGAAACGAATGTGATGACTGCGCGCGATGCTCACGCCGTGACGACCGCCGCGAATGGTGAGGTTCTGAAAAATGACGTAGCTCAAGTCCTCGATCACCAACGCGGCGTCGACCTCTCCGGTGGTGGGGGCTTGAATAATCGCCGCCCCCGGTGCCAACGCTCTGACCACCGACCACCCATCGACCGTACCGCTCTGCACATTGATGATGCTCTGATCAAACTCACCCGGCTGAAGGGTATGAGGCGTACTGGTCGACACCGTGTCGGCCCACGTGCTCACCGTCCCACACAGTACCGGCGTCCCCTTCACACCGTCCACATCACTCAGGGCCACACGAACTTCGTATTGCCGGTTTTGCGTCAGCCCCACCAGGCTCCCGCGAAACTCCGTGTGGGCGCGGTCGATTTGCATGGGATGCGCCCACTGCCACGGTCCGGTGGGAAGCTCGCGGTAGACCATACGGGCGTCGCTGTTGTCGTTGTCGTCTTGGGAATACGACACCGTCACCCCGATGCTTTCAAACGTAGGCACCGACTCCAACCCTTCCGGGCTCCAGAGCATCTCCACGGTCAACAAACCCTCGTAGTCTTCGGCCGGAGCATCGCAATCCGGGATCTCATTGGTCGGAGGCTCGACCTGACCATCCGGCGGGGCTGTCGTGTCGCTGACCGTGTCGGAAACGGTCGTCCCATCCGGTCCACCGCCCACAGCGTCTTGCCCAAAATTGCAGAAACATTCGGCGGGACCGCCACCGCCGCAGGCCACCAACACCAGCATTCCAAAGGCTGTTCCGACCGTTGAGAGCATGCGCATAAGGTCGACTCCTTAAACTCCAATCCCGTGTGCACGGTGGTAGACGAGGCGCCGGATTGTGTCAACTCAATGACCGCTAATTAAAGGGGTTCGTGCACTCTTGATTGAAGAGGGTGGAACCGACCTTGCAATACTGCCCGCTGGATTGCCCGGTCCCGTTGGGATCCCAAAAGAGGTTGACGTCGATGTAGATGTCGGTGGCGGAAAGCGCGGTCCCCAGAAAGGTCGGATCGGTCGCACCCGCTTCGATCCCAAACGCACCGGGCGGATCCACCTCGGCGTAGACAAAGACCGTATTCCAATAGTCTGGGTACTTGATCTTTCCCATATACGCCTTGGGATCGGGGCAGAAATAGTACCCTTTCGACGTCACCTTCACTTTTTTGTTTGTAACCGGGTCCACGCCTTCCAGAACACTTTCAAATTGATTGCCGGTAAAAGTAATGGTCTCCCGATAGACCGATGGAGACGGTTTGGACAGATCATCGTCTTCGTAAAGCCGATACATTCCGTCGATGCCCAGGACGCGCCCCCCGGGACACATCGTACAATCAAAATTAAACGTCACACCCGAGCGCTTTGGGGTGTTGGGTTTGACCGAGAGCGAGGAAAAGTGGCACCCGCTTCCGGTGGATGCCGATGCGCCCTCACACAGCGACTCTTCGATGGCTTGATTGCAGAAACCGGGCGGCGAGATGGTTCCATCCAAAGACGATCCCCCGTCCGATGGATCCGGGCCGCCGTCATAGTGGGTCACCGTGTTCTTGGTGCACCCACAAAGCCACACCAATAGCAGCCCCACACCAACCCGCTGGTATGCATTGAGTCGTCTCATCGTTGGATACTCTACCCTCGTCCACACACCGGCTTCAAGGGCCACCGCCGAGTTTCGCTTGCCTCACACCCCCGGTATGGGTAATTATTACTGCGGTCAACGCCGTTGCCCACCGTGAAATCATTTCGGGTACCAACGGCCTTCCACTCGCAAGGAGCTGCTTTAATGCGACTGTTCACACTTGTTCTCACGCTGATTGCTGCACTCTCTCTCTTTTCGTGTTCGGAACTCAATAGCCCATTCGAACCGGGCCTTTCGTCCCCCAGTGAAGCGCCCATTGGATCGCTGCGAGGAGACGACGGTACGAAACCCTTGCCCGCGTTTGCGCTCCCGGGCGAGCTTCAGGAAGGCGGAAAGGGCGACGCCGCCAGCGACTGGAAAGCGGCCCATCCCGAGTGGTACGCCATCACGGAGGCCCCCACCAACGCCAACTTCCGTCACATGACCGAGTGGGAAGACATGCAGTCGATGCTGGTCGTGTACACGGGCTGGATCGCCCAATCGGCCGATTTGACCCGCTCCTTCGTCGACATCATTCGCTACACGACCCCCGTCGCCAAAGTATGGGTGGTGTTTTATACGGCCACCGCGAAGAAGAAGTTGACGCAAGAGTTGGAAAAAGCCGGCGTCGACATGGCCCAGGTGGAATGGTACTTCATCAAGAACGACTCGATCTGGACCATCGACTTCGGCCCGCTCCCCTTGGTGGACGAAGACAGCCAAACGGTCGCGTTGCTCGACTGGAAATACTACGCCAATCGGTACAATGACGACGCCATTTCGACGCAGATTGGCCAGGAAATTGGGGCCACCGTCTTCCGTGACGATCTCAACGTCGAAGGCGGGAACTTCCAAGGAGACGGCGAGGGGAATTGTTACATCACCAACCGTGGCCTGGCCAACTCCGGCGTCAGCCAAGAGGCCTTCGAACTCTCGTACAAAGAGTACGCCGCGTGCGACAAGATTCATTTCCTCAAAGACGTGAGCGACGATGGGACCGGCCACATCGACATGCTCTTCAAACTCTACGCAACCGATGGCGCCGTGCTGGGTTATTACCCCGATGAGTTGGGGGATCCGATCAACCAAAAACGCATGGATGACAACGAAGAGATCCTCAAAGCCGTCGCGCTGGCCGACGGCGAAACCATGGCGGTGTATCGACTGCCCATGCCCGGCTATGGCAAAGACGACCAGGGCAAGTCAACGGGCACGCCCTTCACCTACATCAACTCCACGCTCATCAATGGCCGGAACCTGTGGCCCTACACCAAACTGGATAAGTATCCCGAATGGCAGGGATCGTTTAATGAAGCCGCCGCGGTGTGGATCGACGCCATGCCCGACTTCGAACACATTGCCATTGAGACCGAGTCGCTCAACGCCATGTCCGGCGCCATCCACTGCATCACGCGCACCTTTCCGAATCTGCCCTTCGAAAAATGGATCCCCGACGGCACCTGCGACGACGGCACGTGCACACCGGCAGCGGGTTACGAGGACATCGCGTACGACGGCAAATGCGTAGGCACGGCCAACAATGAGTGTTTCGGCCCCAAATGGACAGAGGCCGATCCCTTCGTGGATGCCTGCGAAGGCTACACCTACGAAGGATGTTGTGACGGTGATGTCCTGACGTACTGTGAGAACAATGAGATCAAGTCTGGCTCCTGCGATGCGGGCGAATGTGGTTGGGCCGACGGCGGTTGGTACGACTGCAAAACCGATGGCGGCACCGATCCCAACGGCGTTCATCCCCGCACCTGTGACGAGCTGCTCACCACCTGCGAGGCAGAGTGTGGCGACCGGGTCTGTGGCGACGACGGCTGTGGAGGCAGTTGCGGCACATGCAACGAAGAACAGGACTGCACCGACGCGGGCCTATGCGAGGACATCGCACCGCCGTGCACCGATGCATGCACCGTGGACACCCTGGGTTGCACCGAAGACGAGGCGACGCTCCCCTGGACGTGTACGCTGAATGAAACCAGCGGATGCTACGAAATAATGATGTTGGAAGCGTGCGGCGAAGGATTCGTGTGCGCCACTGGTGCGTGCGAAGAAGCCCCCCCCGAACTCTTGCCATTGACCGGCGGCGGCGGCGGCGGTTGCAAAGTCTCCGAGACGGGCAACGGGACATTCTTGCCCTCATTGGTCCTGGGCTTCGCGTTGCTCATGCTGGTGACCCGACGCCGATTCGGGCAGATGCTCTAACACCCAACACCAATGCCCCTCACCATCCCGTACTTTCGCTTGCCCGACATGGGCTTTGTCGAGCCCTGGGGCCTGATGGTGGCCAGCGGCACCATCATCGGTGTGCTCATCGCCATCCGCCGAGCCCGTATCCTGGGCCTCGATGAGGACCGCCTCAAAGACCTGGCGAGCTGGGTCGTTGTGGGTGGGTTTGTCGGCGCCCGTCTGGGACACGTCTTCTTCTATCACTGGTGGTACTACCAAGATCACTTGGGTGAGATCCCCATGCTCTGGAAGGGAGGAATGTCTTCCATCGGTGGTTTCGCGGGGGGCACAGCCTTGGGTCTGTACGCCATCCGACGCTACAAGATCAACGTGTGGCGTTACGGTGACTTGGCGGTGTATAGCACGGTGCCGGGCTGGGCCATTGGACGCATCGGCTGCGCCCTCATCCACGACCATCCGGGCAAGCTGTCGGATTTCTTCCTGGCGGTCGAGATGAACATGACCCCTCAATTGACCACCGAGCTCATCGAAGCCCGCCACGACTTGGGCCTTTACGACTCCCTTTTGTCGTTCGCGATCACCGGATTGTTCTTGTGGTGGAATCGAAAAAGACGATTTGATGGCTTCTTCTTGGGGTGGACGTGCATTCTGTACTTCTTGCCCCGCTTCTTCTTGGACTTTTTGCGGGCCACCGATGTCGGCACATGGTCCGACACACGCTACCTGCAGTTGACCCCAGCCCAGTATGGATCCATCATGCTCGTGATTGTGGGCGCATGGATACTTTGGACCCGACGAAACACCAGCCAAATCCACTCCGATTGACCGGCATCGCCGTCTTGGCGCTGACCTTTGTCCTGATCGGCTGTCCCCGCAAAATCACGGAAAAAATCCCTGTCCCCTGTGATCAGCAAGGAGCCGGACCGCCGCCATCCGTCCATGAGTTGGTCACCATCGCCGTGCTGGGTTCAGGAAGCGAGCATCGCGCCGTCGTGGCCACGTCCACCTACGCACGGGTCGTCCGATTAAACTCAAAAATTGGGTCCGAAGGGGCCATGGTGATTCGACTCGGTGTCGATACGGTCACTGCCAAGCTCAATGGGCGCAACATACAGGTCCCCAGCAAAGACAAGGCGACTGGCACCGGTGGTCCGAGCGGTGGCGCCGGCGCAACGTCATCCAGTACATCCGGTGTCGTGGATCCAATCGCCCTAACCGCCTGGCGTGTGTCGGTTATGAACGCCGTCAAACGAGGTGAGGGCGTTCCCCACGACATGTTCATGGCCCTCGCCTTGGCGTTGGGTGATCCAACCCGAGGAGGGGTCGAGTCGGCCATGAAATTGCTGGGGTGGAGTGCCGCTCCCGAGCTTCACCAGATCTACCTGACGCGACTCCAAGTGGAGGGAGGCCGGGTCCGTATTGAAGGGGTGGCGCCCAACCAAGGCGTCAGCAAGGCTCTGGTGCGTCGACTCCGCAAGGCCGGACCGTATATTCAGCAAGTCACGGGCGGATCGGGACGACTCGTCACCGAGGGGTATCAATTCATCATCTCGTTCGCAACACCCATGGTCACGGCCGCAGACATCGCGCAGGACGGGAGCGCAGCGGGGGCAAAGACACCTGCGCCCCTCACGCCGAAGGCCCGCCAACGGTTGCAAGCCGCCGCTCGGGACATCCCGGGAACAGCTCAAGTGGCCAAGGTCGAACAGTTAATTCGTGTAGCAGCCGACCGAGCTTTGTTCCAGATCTCGCAGATCACCCAGCGCTCCAAAAAGCTCGAGGAAGGGAGCCTAGGCCGAGCCACCTTGAACATCACCGCCACGGGCAGCATGAAGTCCGTTCAGCCTTTCCTGAAATTCCTCGAGAAGGCCAGTAACGCATCCCTGCCTCTCGTCATCGACCCAGTGACCATTGAGGCGTCGGTGCTGCGGGCCTCCGTGCATATCGTGTACGCCGCGGGCGGCATCGACACCCGCACGCCCGCTCCGGCACCGTTCCAGTCCGCTCGAACGGACCTGCCGAATTGGAGCCGTGCCCGCAAACTCAAGGTAGTCGACATCCGCGATCCCTTCAGTCCTCGGTAGGCACCGCAGTCAACAATAGCCTCGACTTCTTCGGACACGGTTAGACCGTACAAACACGGCTCATTGGCTCGCCAAACGTGCCCCTGAGCGCCCAACGCATCCCTCTCTTCGCCACTCAGCATCCCGTCTCTTCGCCCTATCCATCCCCAAGTCTCCGGGCACTTCTCAGCACAGATGTGAAAAAAATTTGATAAAAAAGATTACGATCTTCGCTATGAATTCAAAGAGATCTATCTATACTGCAATTAAATTATGATTAAATTTCTTTCTTCGGAACGATTGGAAGCACTGGTAGACGGAGCGCCCATCGTTGGCGACACCGCTTCACTGGAAGCGCACGCAGAAGACCTCTCCACAGACGGAGTGATGGCGCGGCTGGCGTTGGCGCGGCAGGCCCTCACAGACGTTGACTTCGATCGATGCCGCACCCAGTTGGCGCTGGCTCAACAGACGCTCGACTCCCTTCATCAGGAAGACCACTCTGCGGACGCGATGGCGCGCGCCTTGGTCGCTGTTCGTCTGGACACGATTCGCGCCTGGATGGCCTGGCTCCGCGGAACGCAGGGCGATGCCACCGTGTATATCGACCAAGCGTCCGAGCGCCTCCACGGCCTGACCGCTGCCGGCCTCTTTCACGACGAACAGACGGCCATGGACCGGGCACGGCTGCCCATCGCACGACTTCAAGCCAATTTGGAGTCCGCTCGAGGCGATTATCGGCACGCGGAGACGACCCTGGTGGACGCGTTGGATCTGGCCATGCGGCTTCACAGCCATCTCGTGGCGGCCTTCCACCAAGCCATGGGCGCCCTGCTTCTCCATCAAGGCCGTCCTGTTGTCGCAGGGCACCATTTGCGCTTGGCCTTGGACCGGATGGTCCCTGGCAGCCAGCCATTGGATGAGGTGAATCTTTACCTCTTGCTGACGGATGCCGCCCTCATGCGCAGCAACCCACTGGCGGCCCATGAATTTGCGGGCCATGCGCGTGCCCTTCGTGAACACCACGTTCTGCCCGCGTGGATACGAGCACGCATCGCCATGCATCAAGCCCGGACGGAAGACAAAATTGCAGGCCAATCCGGGCCCTATTGGAAAGAAGCGATCACGGAAAGTGAAGAATCGGGGGCTGCCGCACTGATGGCCGAAGTCAGGCTACGGGCGGCACTTAGTGCGGTGGCCCACCGTGCCCTTCCCAAAGCCACCCACTTGGTCAAAGAAGCCAAAGTGGTGATGGAAAGCGCCGGAGAACCCGGGGGAATGGTACGAGCCTTGCTGGAGATGGCGGACGCCATGCTGGCCCACCACGGGAATCGCGAACGGGAAGCCCGAGCCCATTGGATGCGGGCACGCACGTGGTATGCCGAGGAGGATGCCTTCTACGACATGGCGCGCGTGGACGCCCACTTGGCACGGATTGGATTTCGTGAGGGGGACATCCCCGCCTTTCAGGCGCGCTGGGAGTTGGCTTGCCGCGCAGCCAACCGGGGCGGCTTTCAGCTGCCCATCGACTTGGACAGTCGAGTCCTCCATCAACTCTCCGTGGGGCTGCCCGAGGCGGCACGATACGGTCGTCGCCAACGGAGTGATCGAAGCTATACGGGTGCCGACGTTCAGGTGACTCGCCGTTCCGGAACGCTCACGGTGTTTGGTGACCACTATGTCTTGGGGCCCCAGTCTCAACTCATTCGTCTGATCTGTGCCTTGATCCGAAGTGGTCATGGTGGCTTGCCCCCGTCCATACTCTGCCGAAGGCTCTGGCGAAACGAGCGCTTCACGTCCCAGACCTTCAATCGCCTCAAGGTTCATATTCACCGTCTGCGCGAGGTCATTGGAGGACAGCACGACGCGATCCTGACCGACCGCAGCCCGGCTGGAAAACGACAGATCTTCTATCGGTGGAATCCTGCCCTCACCGCGCAGATTGCGTGACTCGATGCGGCGCTCACTCTGCCCGTTGACTCGGTCGATTAAAAAGAAAACCCGAGCCGGCAAGCCGACTCGGGATCTCTAGGTGGTGAAAATACGGCTCCCATCCATGGAAGCCGGGTTTCCCCTAATAGAGGAACTCTAGTGACCAGGAGTCCAATGTCCCCTCGTCGTCGTATCCATCCGTGTCGCGAACGATGAGCGTCCAGCGACCTTCGGTGTTCGCTCCGTTGAAGTCCTCGATATCGTAGGTCTTGTCGATCGTGGTGTCCGATCCACCTTCCTCGTTGTGGAGGACCTTGGTGACCGCGCCGTTCTTGAGCTCGATGACCAAAGAGCCGATGTACGTGTGGGTCAACTTGACGTGTACCTTCACACCCGTGATCGAGTGGTTCTCCATCACCTCAATGTGAGACTGTGCACCGTCTTCATCATTGTCGGGAATACTGACGGTCCCGCTACTGGACGCTGAGAGCGTACCGGTATCGAGAGCAGTG
>CAUZBV010000122.1:0-8781 GCA_963578115.1 Myxococcales bacterium | reverse complement strand
GGATTTGTTCTTGATGGTGACGAATGCGACCTGGGCGAAGCTGGTCTCCGACTGCAGACACGCCGTCTCTGCTTGCTCATAATCGCCGTCTCGTACCAGCTTCAAGACCTTGCGTACAAAGTCGGTTGGGGCGACGTGTCGGTCAGAGAGCCGCCAGAGTCGTTCAAAAAAAACCGTGATCACAATCAGGGAGCACAGACCGATGGCGATCATCAGGGGGCCGCCCCTTTCGAAGACGCTCTGCTGCGTCGACTCTTGGGCATCGGCAGCGGCGGCCGGCGGGTTTGAATCGGCGGGAGGGGGAGGCGGTGTTGTGACCTCCTCCGCTTTTGTTTCCAGGGTCTCCGGAGCCGCCGTTTCGGCGGCGCTGGAGGGAGTTGTCTCGGTCGTCGGTTCCTCGGCAGGGCTCTGTGCTTCACCGGCACCCGGCGGATCCACTTCCGCCATCGCTACGGTAGGGAGCAGCACACCGAGAATCAGTCCAACGCGTATCCAACGGTTCATGAGGGCCTCTTTCGAGTCGGTTGTCTTTCTGGAGTATACGGGCATCGTCTCACGAGTCTATCCCCCGGGGGATTCGAAGCCGAAATGTTGTGCCGGCCGGATCGGAATCGAAGTCCACGCTCCCTTCATGCTCTTCGACGATCTTTTTTACGATGGCCAACCCGATGCCGGTTCCGGACCGTTTCCCGCTGGAGACGAAGGATTCAAACACCGTGTGCCGAATGTCGTCGGGAATGCCCAGGCCTGTGTCCGCTAGCTCAAACACGACCTGGTTTGTCTCTGTATCGTGCTGGATTCGTATGTGAAACTTACCACCATTGGGCATGGCTTGGTGTGCATTGCGCGCAACGTTGAAGATCGCACGTCGGATTTTCCCCTCGTCGATGCGAGCAGGGCCTCGATATTCTTGGTCCACCCTCAGCTCGATATTCCGGCCGTCGAACTCCTGGCGAAGGCCCTCTTCCACGGACTCGATCATGGGGTGGAGTTGTACCTTTTGAAGGAGCAAATTGGATTGTCCTCGTGCAAACGAAAGGACCTCGTTCGTCATGGATCGAATGACATTCACTTGTTGGGCGATCGTCTCCGCAGAAGCTTGTCGTTCGGTCGGGTCCTCTTCGTCGACCATGAGTTGCGCGTTGCCGCTGATGATTGTCACCGGGGTCCTCAAGTCATGGACCACACCCGACAGGGCCTGACCGATGGCGGCCAGCCGGTTGGCGTTCAACTCTTCGACCCGGGCCTGAACACGACGAACCAATGATGTGACTTGACCGGCCAGCACCGTGAGCAATTTGAGGTCGTTGGTCGTGTAGCCTACCTGGTGGCGTCGATTGAGGAGCTGCAGCGCGCCAAGAATGTCGTCGCCGCTCTTGATAGGGACACACAGGGTGCTCTCCAAGGTGACCTCCACTTGTTCGGCCAGCCGATCCCTTCGATCGGGGTTGTCCATGGTGTTCGAGCGATGGGAGTCGCCGGATTCAGCCACACGAACAGCCACGGAACACTCGGTTGTGTAGTCCGTGCTTGGGTCGTTGTCGGGCCCTTCGTTTTGGGGATACACATACGGAGACCATTGCTTGTTTTCGCGGAGCAAGAGCACCGCAGCGTGACTCGGTATGGTCTCACAGGCTTGGCGCAGAAGGGTGTCCACAATCAGATCCAACTCGCTCTCTTGGCCGGCGGCTTGTTCCACACGGTAGAGCAGATCGATCTCATCGAGGCGTTGTTGGAGTTTGATTTGGGTGTCCCGCAGCGCGATGTTTTTTCCAACGACGCTCAGATAGAGTTTGGAGTTCTCCACCGAGATCGCGGCTTGGTTGGTGATGGCTGTAAGAACCTGTTCGTCCTCATCATCAAAGGCTCCCTCGGCTTTGTTGAGCACTTGGATGACTCCGATGATGTCGCCACGCTGGTTCCGCATGGGTTGGCACAGAACGGTTTTGGTCCGAAAGCCAGTGCGCTCGTCAAAATCGGAGTTGAATCGGGGATCCTCATACGCATCAGCGATGTTGAGAGATTCACCAGTTTGGGCGACCCAACCCGCAATTCCTTCGCCAATCGCCACTCGGATTTCGCGGATGTCGTTTCCTTGGAGCACTTTGGACCACAGCTCGTTGCGGTCGCTATCCAGCAAGTACATCGTCGACCGGTCCGCGTTCATCAACTCCGTACTCTTGGCCATGATGAGGCGTAGCAGCTGGTCGAGATTGAGCACTGAAGACACGGCCGCGCTGATCTCACGGAAGGCGTCAAATCGTGCGCGTTGAATGGCCAGGTCATGGCGAAGCGTGTCGAGCGAGTCACTGGGAATGTCGGGGGCGCTCATCAAGATCCGGGCGCGTTGGAAAGCGGTTGTGGCGTGGTGCCGGCCAAGGGCAAGAGGAGTTGCTCCGCAGGTGGCGTCCGCGCGCTTGCTTGCACGGGACTGGGCGCGGAGGGCGGGGTATCGGACTTGTCGGCGGGTTGAATGGTCGGCGCCGCCACGGGACGGTCCTCGACATCTGGGATGGTCGTCGGATGGTCGTTCTCTGCTGGGTGCGGCTCGGAGGGCTCAAGAGCATTGCCGGGCGGTGAGTCGACCGTGTGCGGCATCTGCAACACATCGGCATCCAATTGACGGAATTCGCGCAATAAGTGATGAAACTCCAGCGTGGTAAAGAGTGTCTCGACACGCTCGGGGTCATGGTCTTGTACGGCGTACTCAGCCAGCGCCGTCGATATGGGCGTGTCCAAACGAAGGGTCGCCAACTCTCGACTGAGAAACGCGTCGTTCTTGTGCGTCTCCAAATTGTCTCGGAGCTTGCCTTTGAGCTCGGACACGTGGGTGTAGACTTGTTCCAGCGTTCCATAGGTCTTTATCAGCTTGGAGGCCCGTTTGGGGCCGATGCCGGGCACTCCAGGAATATTGTCCGTTGCGTCGCCCATCAGACCCTGGACTTGTGTGACTAGATGGGCATGAACGCCAAAGGTCTTGTCGATGACGCTGTCATCCACCCAACGTCTCTTGGGTTCATCGAGCATGTGCACGCCGCCCGTGAGAAGCTGGTACAGATCCTTGTCGCTTGACACGATGACCGACTCCCACTGGTTGGTCTGTGCATGCCGCACCAACGTGGCGATGATGTCGTCGGCTTCGAACGCCGGACAATCGACACACACCAACCCCAACGCTTCGGCGATGGGTCGGAAGTACGGGAATTGGGGAATCAAATCTTCCGGAGTTTCACCGCGGTTGGCTTTGTAGGCGGGAAATTTCTCCTTCCGAAACGTGGGGTCCGGGTGGTCGAAGACGATGGCCATGTATTCCGGGTTGTAGCGTCTTATGAGGCGTCGGAGCATCTGGGTAAACACCAAGAGCGCGTTGGTAGGCAATCCATCCGACGTGGACATGACAGGGGGCCCACCCGCTCGCGACGCGGTGGAATAATACGCCCGAAAAATGTATGTGGATGCGTCCAGCAACCAGATGCAAGGATCCATGGCGCGCAGTCTAGCCTGCTTTGTCCACATCTGTCACGTCCCGCAAACGGGTGGTGAATTGGAGAGTTTCTGGTGGAATTACCGGTTTCTCTTGCGCCGCTTTGTCCGTCGCCGCCGTCTCTTTTTCCGAACGACTTTGGAGAGCACATCCCAGCGACCCACTGCCCAGAGACCCTCGGTTTGGAGTTGGCGAAGCGCCGTGATGAAGCCACTGCTTCCTCCACGACAGGGGAAGAAGTGGGGTTCCAACGTAGCGATGACGCGCCAGCGTTCCAATCCGACCGGTTCCACGATGATGTTGCGTGGGTTGATCCGGTGATCTCGATTGGCCTCAACACGTAGATTGCCAAAGGGGATGAAGACCGATCCCTCGGGTCCAATCCAGAAGAGAGATACATAGGCTGTCCGATTGGCTCGGATGTAATACTCAATGCTGTCATTGACGTAGTAGACGCGCCGATTTCCCCAGACCTCCACATTGAACGCATCGTTGGGATTCGTCAGCTTCAACAATCGTTCCCGAAACTCCGGCGCGTCGCGTGAGCCACAACTGGGTGGGAACACCAGGGTGATCATCTTGGTCTGTTCTTTGCGTTTTTGCTCTTCCAGCGAGGGTTTCTTGGCTTGTTCTAGTTCGGCCCGATTCCGGCGTTTGGAGTCGAGGGAACGTCGTCGATTGGGCGCGGACTCTTCGCCGCGACGGATAGGGTTCTCGTCAATGGCGTGACGAGCCTCCTGCGCGCGTTCCACAGCAATGGAGTGTACCGGAAGAAAGAGGGCAGCCATCGCCGCCAGACCCATCGTTCGTGTGAAGCTGTTGTACATCGTCCCCAATTGGAAACAGCCCTGTCTGCGAATCCATTCCAAGTGTATCAGACATGTCCAGCAATGCCCCGATGTGTTGATCATTTTTGGGGAGGACGTGAAAAAAGCGCGTCAACAATTCGAAGCCGTCGGGATGATTCGTTATACTATCGTTGTGACGAGACGATCATCGGTGACCGATCTTGCGAAGACTGTGGATCGGTATTTGGACGCATTGCGAGGGTCCTCGCTGCAAATCCGGCGTCGTGAACGCTCTAATTGCAACAGCCTACTCCGGTTTCTCAAGCAGTCAGGAGCCCTGGAGCTCAGTGGAAAGTTCGTGGAGACGTGGCTGGACCGTGCAGGGGAAGCGAACAGTGACACGCGCCTGCGGCGCTTTTCTACCCTCCGACGGCTTGTGGCGTTGTCGTCTGGCAAAGACACCATTCGGGTAGCCCAATGGCTGGACCACAACCGAAAACGCCTGTTGGGAGCACGTTCACGCCTGCGTGTGGTGCCCATTCGTTCTCTCTTGGAAACGTCCCAGCAGGAACGAGATGAGGGGGATCGCTACGCAAAAGAAGCCGAGCGTTGGTTTGAAGAGGGATCCCGTGCGCGGGCTCGACCCTTGGCCAAACGGGCCCTCAAACACAATCCGGCCTGTTTGCGCGCCCATGCGTTGCTCGGTCGTTTGGAGCTGGACGCGGATCGTCCAGAGCGAGCGCTTCGTCAGCTTCGGCAGGCGTTGGTGATGGCTGGGGATCTTGGGGCCGAGCCGGATGTGAACGGCATCGGTCTCGTGTTGGACGGTCTGGGTCAAGCCATGATCTATGTCGGCCATGTAGACGATGCCTACGATGTCTACACACGAGTGGTGCGTATCAGTCAGGCGTGGGAGTCCAAAGTAGCCCCCACGATGGGTCGACTCGCGTTGTTGCGAGACAATCCGGTCGAGGCAGCCAACTGGTTTCAACTCAGCGGTGAATCGCTTCGCCACTACAATGTTTTCTTGGCTCATGTGGAGGCAGGCGAGCCCATGCGCGCGATGATTGCATTGGGACGTGGATTTTTGACCAACCCCATTGTTCCCACGGAACTCTTGGCGTCCAGTGAGGGGCGTTTTGAGGACTCCTTGGACGACGAACTCGCGGCGTCTATGCGCGACGATGCACATGCCTACGCCATCAGTCACCGGGAGTTGTGGGATCGCGATCCCACCATTCGTGATTTGTTGGAGACGCTGTGGGATCATGCGGCCACGCGCTCATTCCTTATACGGGCTCTCCCAGTTGCCCAACGGAACCCGCAATCGGCGCGACTCGCCGTGTTCATTCACACCATGGCCTCCAAACTCACAGACTTTGTGGTGAAAGACGGCTTAATCGTGGTCGGCAAAGGGGATTAATCCGGCGGGTTTGGGGCGTTCGAAGACCGTTCCAAGTACCGGACGAGCAGCGCCGCGACGACCAGGCATGGGCAGGTGATCCAGAAGCCAAACGAGATGCTTCCCACCGACCAGAAGATGCCGGCCAGGACGCTGTCGAAGAGGCTGCCATCCAGGGTTTCGCTGTCGGCCCAGGCTGCCAACCAGGCCCATGTCGCAAAGAACACCCACGTCATCACATGAAGGAGAAGGCCACCCACAATCCCCGCAACGATGGCTCTGCTTTGTGAAGACGCGCGGAGCCAAGGGACCGAGAGAAAGCCGATGAGGGCGCCTGCGCCCAGGGCCGACGCGATCGCGCGCAACGAGAGGGTGTCTGTGTCCCTGCCAAAAGCGGCCCAGGCGACCAGGACCATGGCGAGGGTGATGGCCGCATACAAGACCGCACTGACAAATCGGATTTGGGCTTGTCCGGAAGAACGCAACGCGGCTCGCTTTAGCTGCGGGAAAATTCTTCCCGATTCTTGGCCCCCTGCGCACACTGGAAACAGGGCGAGTCACGCCGATTGAGCGCCGTGTAATGGACGTAGCGATCCATGCAATCGGCCATAGCGATATAGGTAGACAGCCGGCTACAATGAAATCCTCTTGGGCCACTCATCTTTGTCTGCGGTAGCAGTGGATACAACATAACAACTTCCTCCTCAACAGGGTGAACAGCGTCAAGGCGCGCCATTCCCAGCAGCATAGAACCCGTCACTATTGGGGGTTCAGATCCCATTGTCAAGGCCACCCGGCCAAGAAAGGTGAGCGGAGGAGGTCGCCTTCGAAACGCCAAACAGTCCGCTAGAGGATGTCGCTCAACGCACGAATGGCGCTGCGATGGGTGTCTGCCAGATCGGGAAAAGAATCGGGGTGGATCAGAGCGGCGAGGATCTCGGCGCTCTCCACCAGACGGGGACCGGGGCGGTTGAAATACGCGTTTCCATCCACGATGAAGCCGCGACCCGCCTGGACCGCGGGGATCCGTTGGAGCTGGGCAACCAACGCCGGCGTGCGGACCAACTCGTCGACCGTTTGGGCGATGGGAAAACCGCAGGGCAACACCGCCACCACGTCCGGGTCAGCATCTACGATGGTGTCCCACGTAACCGTCTGGAACGAATCGCCCGAATGGACCAACACCGATTCACCGCCGGCCATGTCCGCCAACGTGGGCATCCACCCGCCCGCCACCATGGGGGGATCGATCCATTCAATGCACGCGATTCGAGGACGGGACGAGAGTGCTTCACTTCGGGCGCGCAGCGCATCGAATCGCTCGTTCAGCTGGGCCACTAACGCGTGGCCTCGGTCGGAAACATCCGCTGCATCGGCGACCTTTTGAATGTCCTCAAACACGTCGTCCAGCGTGTTGGGGTGCAGCGAACAGATCCGTGTGTCGGTCATCGTGATGGCGCATGTGGCCTCTTCTACATCTTTGAGAGACACGGCGCACACCTCACAGTGATCTTGGGTCACGATAAGGTCGGGTTGGATCTGTGCGAGCAGATCATTGTGAATGTCGTACACACTCAATCCACCCGACACGATGTCGCGAACCGCTTGATCAATGACGCTGCTGTCTGCCTTGGGATCCACTTTGGGCACCGAGAGTGCCGGCAACGACCGAACGTCGTCGGGATAATCACACTCGTGGGAAATGCCGACGAGTCGATCCCTCAGGCCCAGGGCACAGATGATTTCGGTGGCGCTGGCGATAAGCGAAACGATGGTGGGCGGCGACATGGTTCGTTACTCTATGCGATTTTGTCCTTTCTGGACAAGCGCTTGTTCCATGGGGCCCCTGTTCCGGTTGTTGCGTGCATGTGCTGACCAATTGCGCTACACTACAAAGCATGTTGGAAGAGCCCCGACGATACTTTACGGTAGACGAAGTCAATGCGTTGCTTCCTCAGGTCATTGATTGCTTCCATGTCTTGGTCCAAGTGCGGCTTCAGATACTGCAAATCCAGGCGGAGCTCAGTCGTTATGGCGCGGACGGGCCCGATGTGGATTTTGAGAACGTGGCGCCTCTGATGCGCGGCCGTGTCCGTTCCCTGCTCACGACGCTCGATCTTATGATCGGCGCTTTTCGCCAGCAGGCAGAGACCTTGGAGGTGGTCGGCTGCCAGATCAAAGGCATGGATCCACCGCTTGCCGATTGGTACGCCATGCATGAGGGCGAAGAGATCTTGTTGTGTTGGAAGTACGGTGAAACCCAGATCACCCATTGGCACGATCTCTACGGAGGGTACACGGCGCGCCGCCCGATCGCCGAGTTGACAGAGGCGCAGACAGGCCTTCCCACCGACGCGGAAAAATAGGTCTCTTTTCCTACAGTTGTTCACGACCGCCCAATTCCTGATATAAATGCAGTTATTGTCTAGAACCCAAATGTAATCTCCGTGGAAGCGGGGAACGACTTGTTGGGTGCGTGAGAGGGAGAAGAACATGTCCATTTTGATTCGCAATGGCCGCATTGTAACGGCGACGGATGATTACTTTGCCGATGTGTTGATCGAAGGTGAGCGGATTGTCCAAATCGGTGCGGATCTTTCGTCGATGGAAACCTCGGTCGCCAAGGTGTTCGACGCGACTGACCGTTTTCTTTTTCCCGGTGGCATCGACTCTCATACACACTTCGACATGCCCTTTGGCGGCACCATGTCGGCGGACGATTTTGAGAGCGGCACCAAAGCGGCAGCCCACGGCGGGACCACCACGATCATCGATTTTGCGATTCAAACCAAAGGCGAATCCACCCTCAAGGGGCTGGACACCTGGCACGCCAAAGCCGAAGGAAAAGCCACGATCGATTACGGTTTTCACATGATCGTGACCGACATGCCTGTCGAACGTCTGCCGGAGATGGAACGTTTGGCGGGCGAGGGTGTCACCTCCTACAAGCTCTTTATGGCCTATCCAGGGGTGCTCTATGTGGATGACGGCACGCTCTATCGTGCATTCCGTCAGGCCGGCGAGAACGGCACTCGCATATGTATGCATGCCGAAAACGGGATCGTCATTGATGAGATCATTCGGGAAGCGGTGAAGGACGGCAAAGT
>CAUZBV010000121.1:0-8787 GCA_963578115.1 Myxococcales bacterium | reverse complement strand
GCTGTCATGGATTTGAACGGGATCCGGACCCAGTTGTCGTCCGGTGAGCCCAGCGGCTATCTGTCGTTGGCCCTTCTTCTGATCACCGCTGGATTTGGGTTCAAGATTGCGTTGGTTCCCTTCCACATGTGGACACCCGACGTCTATGAGGGAGCGCCGCCACCCGTCACGATGCTGATGGCAACCGGCGTGAAAGCGGCGGCCGTGTTGGTCTTTGCCAAGTTCTATGTTTTGGCGTTGCCCAACGCGGTGTTGGGGGATCTTAGCGAGCCTTTCGTGGAAGCTCTGGGCGTTTTGGCTATTCTCACCATGACGTTTGGCAACTTGGTCGCACTGTCGCAGCGCAACCTCAAGCGAATGTTGGCCTACAGCAGTGTCGCCCACGCGGGTTATCTGTTGTTGGGCATCATTGCGGCTCATGTAGGCGCGAATGAGAGCCCTGAGGGGTTGGCCCCCGTGCTCTTCTATCTGTTTGTGTACGGCATCGCCAACATCGCCGCGTTTGGCGTGATTGTTTTCATTACGACCGACCGCAGTGAAGATGTCACCCATGCGCACGTGTCGGGGTTGGGACGTACCCATCCGCTGGCGGCGTTGGCACTGGCAGCGGCGATGTTCTCGTTGGCTGGCGTTCCGCCCATGGCGGGTTTTTTCGGGAAGCTGACGCTCTTCCGTCAGGTGCTGATTGTGGACTCCGATCGATTCTTGTGGCTGGTGATTATCGCTGTCTTGAACAGCGTAGTCAGCGTGTACTACTACCTCAAGGTGGTTGTGCACGTGTACATGCGAGAGGGCGCGGGGGAAAGCCCAGCGCTGCGCAGTCGCACGTTGATCGCAGCATTCGCCATTACGGTGGTGCTGACCATACAGGTGGGCGTTTTTCCTGGGCGCTACTTGCACATGGCTGACGAGGCTGTCCGCGACCTAGCGGCCACCATAACCGATTCCGCCCAGACAGCGAAGGCAACGGGAGTTTCGCAAAGCGAAGCGCTGGCTCGCGACGTTCTGCACGTCGCAGATGCCGAGCCCTAACCCTGTTCGTCCAACTCCGTTTCGGTATCGAGCAATTCTTGAGATCGCTTTAAGAAGCCGCCCACATAGAGCCAATGGACCAGTAGACCCATCGCTACGACGCCCAAGAGCACAATGGGTACCCACAGTGTCGTGAGGGGAGCACGATCGATGACGTGTCCGTCCACAAACACCGCACGTGCTGGGATGCGATCGAGCAAAATGATGTCCCAAAACACGAGCAATCCGGTCACGGTGACAAGCGACAAAAAACGCAGGATACGGCGTCCGTGATTGTGCGCTTTGATGTACAGGATGAGGTAGGAGAAGATGACGAGTATCATGCCGACGAAGAGATACCAGTCTCGTACCCCTTGGAGGATGACGACCCCGACTGTGATCACGGACGCCAGTCCAAAGAGGATCAGGAGCGTCCACAGATACCTCGAGTGGATTTGTCGCAGCGTCTGACCGAGATTCGCCACGGGAGGTTGGGACAACGACTGGGGATCTTTTCCCTCTTCGTTTTCCACCGGGATATCGATTTGTTCTGTCGGCTCGTCCACCATCGGGCTGACCGTATCATAGGTTTGTGAGAAGGCGCAGATCTCCATCGTTATGGCTTGACTCAGCGAATGAATGCGCTCCGCTGCTGCATCGTAGTCTTGACAACCGGTGCCCGTTCTTTGTACACACGCCCGAGGTTTGTTGAGCGCTCGTAGCTCAGTTGGATAGAGCATCGGCCTTCTAAGCCGAGGGTCGCAGGTTCGAATCCTGCCGGGCGTACCGGCAGGTCCTTTGAAAAGTTTTTTGTCCGGTGGATGTAGCTCAGTTGGTAGAGCACCGGATTGTGATTCCGGCTGTCGGGGGTTCAAAACCCCTCATCCACCCCAGTTTCTTTTGCAATGCGCTCGTAGCTCAGCTGGATAGAGCATCGGCCTTCGAAGCCGAGGGTCGCAGGTTCGAATCCTGCCGGGCGTACTGACCATAACCCTCAAAGTACATGAAGTGACCTGAGGCAAGATAAGCACAGAAGCAAAGATGGGCCCATAGCTCAATTGGCAGAGCAGCGGACTCTTAATCCGGAGGTTGAAGGTTCGATTCCTTCTGGGCTCACTAACCGTTTGAATGGCCAAGCATCACACCACTGTGTGTGTGTTGCTTATTCGCGAGAGTGGCGGAATTGGTAGACGCGCTGGATTTAGGTTCCAGTGGGCAAACCCTGTGGGGGTTCGAGTCCCCCCTCTCGCACTAGCTCTCTAGAGAGGATCACCCCATTATGAAGGTCCAAGTAGAACACATCAGTACTATCGAGAAAAAAGTCATCGTTGAGTTGCCCGTCGACAGTGTGAAGCGGGCTCTTGATGATCAATACAAACGCCTAGGGCGCACCGCCCGAGTGAAGGGCTTTCGGCCGGGAAAGGTTCCTCGTTCGCTCATTCGAAAGATGTTCCGTAACGAAGCGCAATCGGCTGCGTCTACGGAGCTCATTCAGAGCAACCTGTTGCAAGCGATGGAAGAAGCCAAGGTTGAGCCGCTCAATATGCCGGACATTGATCGTGGCGAGCTGGTGGAAGGACAGGATTATTCCTTCTCCCTTCAATGCCAGGTACGTCCGGAGATCGATGTGCAAGGGTTGGATGAGATTAAGGTTGAGCGTCAGATGATCTCGGTTCCGGACGAACCCATAGACCAAGAGCTTCAAGCGCTCCGTGAGCGACATGCAGAATTGGAGCCCGTTGAAGACCGCGCTGCCGACATAGGTGACATCCTTACCGTGGATTTCAAAGGGGTCTTGGACGGCGAATCGGAGCCCTTTGAAGGAGGCACTGGAACCGACCAAAGCATCGAACTTGGGGCGGGCACGCTGGTCCCGGGCTTCGAAGATCAGCTCGTCGGCGCCAACGAAGGCGATGAGGTGACGGTGTCCATCACCTTCCCCGAGGACTACGTGGAGACATTGGCGTCCAAAGAAGCCGCGTTTCAGGTGAGTGTTAAATCGATCAAGCGCAAGGTCCTTTCGGATCTGGACGATGAATTTGCACGAGACCTGGAGTACGACGATTTATCGAGCCTACGGGGATCGATTTACGATCGGCAGTACAAGAAAATATGTGACGAAGAAGATACTCGTGTCCGTAAAGCGATCCTCGATGCTTTGACGGAAGCCAATGAGGTGATTGTGCCCACCGCGATGAGTCAGGCTGCGGCCGGTCAATTGCGCTCCGAGCTTCATGCTCGATTGCAAATGAGCGGGCTGGGGCATGATGAAATTCATCATCTGATGGAGGAGCAAGGCGAATCCATCGAATCACGCGGGGTCGACTTGGCCAAACGGGACCTGATTCTGGGGGCCATCGCGAAGCGCGAAGGATTGGAAGTCGTTGATGAAGACCTCGATGGTCGCTTGGAATCGATCGCCGAGGCGACAGGCAAATCGAAGTCGTGGGTGAAGGCGACCCTTGTGCGCGAGAAGCGTCTGGAGGGACTGAAGATCGAGGTGCTCCATGACAAAGTTTTTGATTGGTTGGAAGAGCGCGCGACCGGTGGTACATCTACTGGTACGGAATCCAAAGGAACCGATGTTTCGGAAACGGATGACGCGGAATGAACACGCAAGGAAATACAATCATGTCGATTGAAGATACGGTTTGGGTACCCACTGTCATTGAACAGACCCATCGAGGGGAACGCGAGTGGGGAATTTTCAGTCGCCTGTTGAAAGACCGAATCATTTTTCTCGGCAGTGATATCAACGACACCCTGGCGAACATCGTGATTGCTCAGCTTCTGTTTCTTGAATCAGAAGATCCGGAAAAGGGCATCCATCTGTACATCAATTCTCCGGGTGGATCGGTGAATGCCGGTCTGGCCATCTACGACACCATGCAATACATCCGTTGTCCGCTGTCCACCATCTGCATTGGGCAGGCGGCGAGCATGGCTGCCGTGTTGCTGGCCGCTGGCACCAAGGGGAAACGCTATTCGCTTCCCCACTCTCGAATGCTTTTGCATCAACCCTTGGGTGGCTTTAGTGGTCAGGCTACGGACGTCGATATTCAGGCCAAGGAGTTGCTCTTGATCAAGCAGACACTCATCGACATTATTGCGACTCACACCAATCAAGACGCGGCGAAGGTACGTGAAGATACGGATCGAGACTTTTTTCTTGGACCGCAAGCAGCACAAGAGTATGGCCTTATCGACGAGGTGATCGTTCGTAAGGAGAAAGCAGTTAATTCCGCTTCCGATTAACGAATGTCTTCACGTTTACTTGGTTTGTCCCGATCTGTATGATAGGGAATGCAGGAGGCGGGAACGATTCTGCGATTCCCTGTGTTCTATATTTTGTGAGGCACAGGTAAAGCGAGGAGTTCGAGTTGGATAGGCGCCGAGACCAAAGCAATCTCTGTTGTTCTTTTTGTGGCAAGAGCCAAAAAGAAGTTAAGAAGCTAATTGCAGGACCCACGGTCTACATCTGCGATGAGTGCATTGGTTTGTGCAATGACATCATCGCAGAGGAGATCGAAAAAGAAGAACGATTTCCATCTCTTGCCGCCATACCGAAACCGCGAGAGATCAAAGCGGTTCTGGATGACTATGTGATCGGTCAAGAGCGCGCGAAGAAAATTCTGGCCGTTGCCGTCTACAATCACTACAAGCGCATTGATTCACAGTCCGTAACCAGCGACGACGTGGAGCTCCAAAAGAGTAATATTCTGTTGATCGGCCCGACGGGCAGTGGGAAGACGCTGCTCGCGCAAACGTTGGCACGGATCCTAAAGGTGCCTTTCACTTTGGTGGATGCGACCACGTTGACAGAGGCCGGGTACGTTGGCGAAGACGTTGAGAACATCATTGTTCGATTGCTTGAGGCTGCGGATCACGATGTGGATAGCGCCATGCGGGGCATTGTCTACATTGATGAAATCGACAAGATTTCTCGCAAATCGGAGAACCCGTCGATCACCCGTGATGTCAGTGGCGAAGGCGTACAGCAGGCGCTGCTCAAGATCATCGAGGGAACGACGGCCAACATTCCACCCAAAGGCGGCCGGAAACATCCTCAGCAGGAATTCCTCCAGATCGATACGACCAATATTTTGTTCATTTGCGGCGGAGCGTTCGTGGGCCTCGAGAAGATCATTGAGCGGCGTATCGGTGAGAAAACATTGGGTTTTGGTGCGGAATTGAAGCTTGAGAGAGACGATCAACTTGGCCAGATTCTGAGCAAAACCCAGCCGGAAGATCTGTTGCAATACGGTCTGATCCCTGAGTTTGTGGGTCGCTTGCCGGTCTTGGCGTCGCTGTACGAGCTCGATGAGGAGGCGCTGGTCAAGATTCTTACCCAGCCGAAGAATGCGTTGACCAAACAGTATCGACGATTGTTTGAAATCGATGGAGTCCAGTTGTCATTCACGGAGGGCAGTCTCCATTCGATTGCCCGCCAGGCGCTCAAACGCAAGAGTGGTGCACGCGGACTCCGAGCTATTTTGGAATCCGCAATGCTCGACATTATGTACGACATTCCCTCCGATTCGGACATCAAGGAAGTTGTTCTAAGTGAGGAGACCATCGACACGGACGCTCCACCGATGATTGTCTACGAAAAACAGGCAGAATCGGCTTAAGTGTTTGCAATGGCTGTCCCAATAACGGGCTAATCAAAGGGGAGCATTCTCTTGTTTTTCGGCGAACGTAAATCTTCTGGAACAACCATGCTTCCCCTTCTGCCGCTTCGCGACATCATCGTTTTTCCGCACATGGTTGTGCCCTTGTTTGTTGGGCGGCCCAAGAGCATTGCTGCGTTGGATGAGGCCATGAAAGCCAACAAGGAGATCTTGTTGGCCGCCCAGAAAAAAGCCAAGACCGATGAGCCGATAGCCGATGACATCTTTGAGATGGGCACCATCGGCACCATCATTCAACTCCTTCGCCTACCGGATGGAACCGTCAAGGTTCTGGTGGAAGGCAAGAGTCGGGCCTGGATCCGTCGCTTTCTAGAGAATGATTCATGCTTCCAGTGCGAGGTCGACGTGGTGCATGAAGAGTATGAACGCAGCGTTGAGTTTGAGGCGTTGATGCGTTCGGTGCAATCGGCTTTCGAGAGCTACGTCAAGCTGAACAAGCGGATCGCTCCCGAGATGCTCATGAGCATTGCATCGATCAATGAACCGGCTCGCTTGGCCGATACAATTGTTGCCCATTTGCAGCTCAAACTTGCGGACAAACAAGAAATCCTCGAGTTGCTCGATTCCAAGCGTCGTCTGGAGCGCTTGTATGAAATGATCCAAGCCGAGACGGAGATCCTGCTGGTTGAACGAAAGATTCGAACCCGAGTCAAGAAACAGATGGATCAGTCGCAAAAGGAGTATTACCTCAACGAGCAAATGCAAGCGATCCAGAAGGAACTGGGCGATCGAGACGAGTTCAAGAGTGAGATGGATTTGCTGGAGCAGCAAATCATCGACACGGATCTGACGGACGAGGCCACAGAGAAGTTGGAGCGTGAATTACGGAAGCTCAAGATGATGAGCCCAATGAGCGCGGAGGCGACCGTTGTTCGGGGCTACATCGAATGGGTGCTCGCGCTCCCGTGGCAACAATACACGGATGATGTGCTGGACTTGCAGAGCGCGGAAAAGATCCTGGACGAGGATCACTTCGGGTTGGACAAACCCAAAGAGCGCATCTTGGAATACCTCGCGGTGCAACAATTGGTTGATGAAATCCGGGGACCCATTCTTTGTTTTGTGGGCCCGCCGGGCGTCGGTAAGACGTCGCTGGCTCGGTCCATCGCGCGTGCCATGGAACGGAACTTTGTTCGACTCTCGCTGGGCGGCATTCGGGATGAAGCGGAAATACGAGGTCATCGGCGGACGTATATTGGTGCGTTGCCTGGCAAGATCGTGCAGTCCCTGAGAAAGGCCAAATCCAACAATCCAGTCATGCTGCTCGATGAGGTCGACAAGATGTCGATGGATTTTCGGGGCGATCCCTCTTCGGCGTTGTTGGAGGTTTTGGATCCGGAGCAGAACCATACGTTTGTGGATCACTACATCGACTTGGACTACGACTTGAGCAAGGTCATGTTCATTGCCACGGCCAATTCACTGAGCGGGGTGCCCATTCCTCTGCGTGATCGCATGGAGATCATCGAAATTTCGGGCTACACCGAGCACGACAAGTTGAGCATCGCGAAGAACTTCTTGGTCGCCAAACAGTTGGAAACCAATGGTCTTAAGGATGTCAATGTGACGTTCTCTGACGACGCAATTCTCTCGCTCGTCAATCACTACACAAAGGAAGCCGGTGTTCGTAGTTTGGAGCGTCAAATCGCCTCGGTGTGTCGTAAGATTGCCCGTGATGTTGTGCAAAAGAAAAAGGGCAAGAAGCCACGTTCCTACAAGGTGTCGGACAAACGGGTCGAGAAGTTGTTGGGGCCGCACAAGTTTCGACAACAACCACTAGCAAAACAGGGTCAGGTGGGCGTGGCCAATGGCCTTGCGGTGACCATGGCCGGTGGCGATTTACTCAACGTGGAAGTCACCCATGTTCCCGGCAAGGGCAAGCTAACGGTGACGGGCAAGCTGGGGGATGTGATGAAAGAGGCTGCTCAGGCGGCCATGAGTTATGTGCGCTCACGAGCCAGCGAGTTGGGACTCTCCACACAGTTCTATTCCAAGGTGGATGTACACATTCATTATCCCGAAGGGGCGATTCCGAAGGATGGACCCAGTGCGGGAATTACGACAGCGACAGCTCTTGTGAGCGCGTTGACGCGCATTCCCGTGCGAAGCGAAGTCGCCATGACGGGGGAAATCACGCTGCGAGGTCGGGTGTTGCCCATCGGTGGACTTCGAGAAAAAGTGATTGCAGCGCATCGAATGGATATTAAGACTGTTTTGTGTCCAAAGGAAAACGAAAAGGACCTGCATGAGATTCCCAAGCGCGTCCTGCAAGAAGTGGACGTGGTGTTTGTTGAACATATGGACGAAGTGCTCGCACGTGCTCTGATGGCCGAAGATTTCAAGGCGCTCTTGAAACGCGTCCAAGACGAAGGATCTGATTTTGAGGGGACGGTGCTGGAAGGCGATGAGAAGGTCGATGCAACGCTCGAGACGTCTTCGACAACCCATTGATTCCTACAGCCAATTCAGCGTAGTGTAGTGTGCACCAGGGCACCCTGGGGTATACAATGGTCGATCGAGTCACCCGAGAGTTGTCACAAAACGTGCTCGTCTTGCGCGATGGCGGTCCGATGCGCACGCGGCTGATTTGTGCGCTGGAAGCGGCCGACGTGTACGAAGAAGATGGTCGAGCGGTCTTACGCACACGAACGGAAGGCGCTCCACGCCTGCGCTATCTTTTGGATCCGGACGCGGATTTGTATTCGCTGCTGTGTTGTACGGAGCAATCCATTCTCAGACGTCCTTTTGAGATCCATTTGCCGGCAATGCCGTCAGAACCTCTGCCGCGCGCGTTCGTGGGACCGACGTTGGTGGTCCCAATCGATGCGTATGAACCCATGGATCGTGACGACGTCACCGTGGCAGTCCAGGTGTCTTCGGAAGACATCGCGATTCCTAAGGGTGTATCGGAAGTGCATTTGGAGTTGCCCACGAATGGTGAGATGCCAGATTGTTGGCCAAGCACGCCCGTCCCGATCGTCGCTGTCCTTCCGCTGGATACGTCGGAAGCCGGGGATGCGCTGACACCAATTATGCATGCGATGGGCACGGGACGTATACCCTTTCGCGAACTTCGGGTTCGCGT
>CAUZBV010000120.1:0-8788 GCA_963578115.1 Myxococcales bacterium | reverse complement strand
GAGTTCATCAAGGGGCAAGTGATTCAGTCTGTTGAGGGGAATGCACGGGCGTCCGGAGTCGAACGCGTGACCAGCGAAGTGCTCGATCGCGTGATCCAAAAATGGATCGACACGGGCGACTTTCACGAAGGAAAGTATGGATACAAATAACGAGATGATTCGGAAAGAGACGCCGAAGGGGAGTGCCGTGTAGGACGATGAAAAACTTCATCATCACCGCATTGTTTACCGTGCTTGTGTCGCTCATGTACACCGGGATCGCGTACATGCTGCCACAGCAGCCCGAGATCCCACCGCCCGAGGTGGAGTTGGGATCCAACATTGGACCGGAGCAGCTGGCCGAAACGGGTGTGAAGGTGTTCGAGAATCAATGCAAGCAATGCCACAAACTGGGAGAGAGCAGTCGTGCGCCGGACTTGGCTGGCGTCGGCATGCGCGCGGAAGGTCGCGCTGAAGAGCGGGGCGTGGGCTACACTGCCGTGGATTACTTGGTGGAGTCGTTGTGCCAACCCAACGCGTATGTGGTGGAACCCTTTGGTCGCGGCGGGATGACGCCACAGCAGGATGTCTTGTCCGGCGGTCAGCTCCTGGCGGTGGTGGCATATCTGCAGACCTTGGGCGGTGAAGCCAGCGTCAAAGGGACGGATGTCAAACCATTGGAACGCTTCGGATGCCTGACAGGGGCCAGCGCGAAAGGCGGCGCGGCGAAAGCAGCGAAAAAGGCGGCTCCTGTGGGCAAGCCCGAAGAGATCTTCGCCAACTTCGGTTGCTCCACGTGCCACGCCATTGAAGACGACAGTCGCAAGAGCGGTCCCAGCCTTTGGGATGCGGGCAAGCGCCTGACCAAGGGGGCGATTTACGAATCCATTTTGGCCCCGGACAAGGTGATCGCCAAAGGCGATCCTCCCTATGGGCAAGGATTAATGAAGAAAAGCCTCGACGGCAACAAGTTCTACGAGCAGATGACGCCTGCAGATTACCAGGCGCTCGTGGATTGGTTGGCGTCGCACAAAGGCGGGCAGGAGTAAGGCACCATGACGATGATGATATCGCTCGGAGTTTTTCTGCTGATTCTCCTGATTCTTTTCGTGCTGCGGAAGGTACTAAGCCTCTTTGCATCGGCAATCCTCTTTTTCGTGGCAACCGTCGGGTATCTGCAGTTTGGTTTTGATCCGCCGCTTCCGATGAGCGTGAAGCTGCTCTATGTGGCCACACTGATCGTTGCACTCCTCCTCTACGTGACCAGCAGTGAATCGGGCAAAGAAGACTTCCTCCGACCGATCATGGCGGTTATTCTGAACAACAAGCTGCTTCCACTGCGACTCTTGTTCTTGTTGATCATCCCCGGGCTCATCGCGTGGCAAAGCTACGAGATGACCATGCCATCTGAGGTGCCCCCACCTCGGATCCGGCAGATTCATCCGCCTCCTCCGTCGTCCGTCGCGTTCTCAGGGCCGGAGATCGGTCACTACGATCCACCGCCCAAGGAAGGCAAGGAGCCCCTTCGCCACAAGGCCATAAAGCTCGACATGGTGACCGCGGACAATCCACTGCGGGCCCTTCAATCGTCGTCTCCCGATGAATTTCGTGAGCACTTGAAAAACGGAAAAGCGATCTACTATCAGAATTGCTATTTCTGTCACGGGGATCACTTGATGGCGGATGGACACTTTGCCAGCTCCGTGAAACCACCACCGGCCAACTTCCAAGATTCGGGAACCCTGCCCATGCTGCAAGAGAGTTTCCTGTTCTGGCGCGTTTCCAAAGGGGGACCGGGACTTCCCGATGCGGCGACGCCCTGGGACTCGACCATGCCCGCCTGGGAGAAAATGCTGACCGAAGAGGAGATCTGGGAGGTCATCTTGTTCTTGTATGACCACACCGGATTCCAGCCACGAACACGGGAGGAGGCCCACTGATGCGGACGATACGATTCCTATTGTTCGGTTTTGTCACGTTGGCGATGGTGACCTTCTCCGGTTGTGGAGCGGACGAACAAGCCGCTGTGGGCACGGGCAACGCGAGCCGTGGACAAGGCGTCTACGACAAGCGCTGTTCCCAATGTCACGGCGCCGACGGCGACGGCGACGGCCCCGGTGCCCTTTTTATGTACCCTCGGCCCCGGGCGTTCAAGGACAACTCAAGTTACAAGTTCCGTTCGACCAAAGGGTTGCCCAGCGACGCGGATCTCTTTCGGGTGATTTCCGAAGGGATCCCAGGCACTTCCATGCCGGGCTTTGACGTTCTTCCCGAACAAGAACGTTGGGATCTGGTGGCGTTCATCAAGTCCCTGTCGTCTGATTTTAGGGATCCGGAGAGTCTCGAAGACGCTGTTCCCTTTGAAGAGTTGGCCAATGCCAAGGCGCCCGAGCTGCAAGAGGGCGGGCTGGAGCAGGGCAAGAAAATCTACGAAGAGCAGAAGTGTTGGCAGTGCCATGGAAAGAGCGGTTTGGGCAATGGAGAATCCTGGCCGGAGTTGTATTTCCGGAAAGGAATGGACGACGACGGGAAGGTTTCCAAATATCAAAAGCGGGTGTTTCCCGGCAACTTGGCCAATCCGGAGTCGTTCCGAAATGGTTCGACGGTTGAAGACATCTTTCGGACCATTACGACCGGCGTGAGCCCCATGCCCAACTACCGCGACAGCTTGAGCGTGGAGCAACGTTGGCAGTTATCCCATTATGTGCGAAGCCTTGGGCCGGCGCCCAAAGAGCAGCGCGATGAGACGATTGTGGCCATTCGCGCGGAGACATTGCCCGAAGGGGCAGACGACGAATCGTGGGCCGATGCCCCGGTGGCGCGCTTCCAGACCATCGCCAATGTGATTGAGCCGCCCCGTTTGTTCTGGCAATCGGTGGAGTACGTCAACGCCCAGGCGATGTACAACGAGGATTCGGTGGTCCTGCGTATCCAATGGGATGATCGCACGGAATCCAAAGGATCCAACACGGCGAAGACCTATTCGGATTGGGATACCAAGCTCTACATGGGGACCGATCATCCCGATCAAATGGCCGTACAATTTCCGAGCAAGTTGGATCCGAAAAAACGTCCTTACTTTATGCTTGGATGGACCAAGGCTTCGGTGAATTTGTGGTGGTGGCGTGGCGACACGGGGACGCTGGTTGAGCGCAACGCCAAGGGCCACACATCCATTTCGGAGCAGTCCGAGCGCAGTCAGGCCCTGAAGGGAGCCGTCAGCTACGCCGATGGTCGCTATACCATGGTGGTTCGTCGGCCTTTGACCACAGCCAACACCAAAGGTGACATCCAGTTTTCGACGGGGGTCTTTGTGCCAATTTCCTTCCACATTTGGGATGGACACCATGGGGAGGTCGGCCAACGTCGTGCGTTGACCACATGGAATTGGCTCTACTTGAAGCCCGAAGTCCCCGAGGACATTTATCATCTGCCAGCGGCTCTGTTCATCGTGGTGTTTTTGTTCTTGCTGGGCTTGGTCCACTACATCCGAAAAACACATGCTCGTGAGGATCCGGCCGCACCTCAAGCCTCCGCGGACGAGGGCTAACCCGCGTCATCGCAACGCAGGGTGCCAACCTTTCCCAATACCCCCCGGGCGGAGAAGAGGTAGAAGCGGGATTATTTCGCGCTGTCTTGATTTAGCCGATAGTCGATGGTCACGCAGCTGGTCCCTTCCGGCTCACAGTAGTAGCTGACCACGTTAAAGGTGGCGAAACCCTCTCCAGAGCGTAGTTGGACCGCGTAGGTGTGGTTATTCGACTTGAGAAGATGGGTCATGTAGGAGTAGTCGTACCACCCTGAAATGGCCGGGTTTTGTAGTTGCCCGTCCACCTGCTTGTCGAATGTCCATGGGGTATCGGCGGCGAGTGTGGCCTTGTCGAGGGGTACGTTTCCCAAATCGGCGGCACCAGCGGGTGCTCGAAACACGTAGCGCTGAACGAGGAGATCCGCATTGGTTTTCTCTTCGTTCATGGTCCCGCGGCTTAGGTTCACCGACACCCACTGTCCCCTCTGACTGGCGTCGAGTGTGATCCGAAAGGAGCCATCAGTTTGGGGTTGTGCCCGCTCCGAGATGGGGAAGCCGGGCTCCATATCGGGCGCGATCATCGAGCCCGCCGCAAAAACGAGCAAGCACGTGACAACGAACGCGATCAGGCCGACCTTAATGAAGCGAGGAAGGGACGAGAGGGTGTGATCTTCGACGCCGGCCTCCTCGGGGACGTGAGGAGGCTGGCCCGTTTCCAGGTCGTATTTTTCGATCATGACTCGTCGGACTCGACCGCATCTGCTGTGGGCAGACCGCGCTTATGACGCATCCACCGCCAAAGAACCCAGGTGAGCCAGAGAAGGACCCCATTGACGATGGCGAATCCAGCGTAGTGGTACCAGGCGACGTCTTCCTTGCCGAATGCGACGATCGTTCCCCAATCAATGATCGCCAAGAGGATCAACTGAGACCAGAATCCCAGCTTGATGAATTGGTCGCCCGTCATCGTGGAATCGTCCTATTTGAACGTGACATTTAGGGTGGTTGCAGCACCCGCTTTCACAGAAACTTTGGCCGATTGAAAGCCTTGTTTCTCGTGCCAGACCTTGAGGGTGTAATCCCCGGGCGGGACGTCGCTCAAAGAAAATGTGCCGTCCGCACCGCTCAGCGTGGCGTAGGGATGGTCCGTGACGTAGACAAAGCCTTGCATCCATTCGTGGGCGTCGCACTTGACGTCAACCAAGCCGCTTCGTTTGAGTTTCTTTTTGATCACCGCCCCTTTCGTAGCCAGTGCGATGTTCTCGAGCTCTTTGCGCTTGCCCTTTTTCTTCAAGTACGTGTGCGTGTTATGCAGCACAGCATCGCTGTTTTTTGCAGCGAGCATGTCGCCTTTGCGGGCCAATGCGATGCGTGGATGAAATCGGCATTGTTGATTGTCCACCGTGACTTCTTGGGCTCCAAAGGACTTTCCTTCGGTGATGTCCGCGAGAAACACGACCGCGTTTTGCAGTTTCCCGTCCGAGACCAAGAGGGCGCCTTCAGCGCGGGTACCTGTTCCACCCGGATCACACGTCGCATTGTCTTTGCTAATCGTGATTTGACCGTCTTTGTCGCTGCCTTTGTAGCCCACGGCTCCCTGGATCGATCCACCATTCGCCACGGTTTCCAGCGCCTTATACGCTGTTTTGGCCTTCTTGGCGGGGGCTGCTGGGGCAGGACCCGGCGCCTCTTCTTTCTTGCCGCAACCAACGACCAAGCCGATGACCAACAAACCGCTTAAAATTCTCCAAAACATGGTCCCCTCCCATATCGATAGACATTTGTTCGCATTCGGTCTTAACCTATCGCTCGATTTTACGCAATCAGGAGTAATCGTCCGTGAGCAAACTGTACACCCAATACCCCCGGGCCACGTTGTGGTTGTTGCAAGAGGGAAGCGTTACGATTGGCGGCGATGCTGCGGATGCACAACCGACCTTTGAGGCCGAAGCGGGTCCTATCTACATCTCTCGGGAACCCATCACGAATGAACAGTTCGAGGCCTATCAACCCGACTATGCGCGATCGGCGAACTCGTTGGGCAATGAGGACACGGCCGTGGGCATCCGCTTTGTGGACGCTGCGGGCTATTGCGAATGGTATGCCGATCTGCGCGGTCTTGCCTTTCGTTTGCCGACGGAGATCGAATGGGAATACGCCTGCCGAGGGGGAAAATCCACGCGCTACTTTTTTGGAGACGATCCCGACAACGGCGATCCCTTTTTGTGGGATGCGCGCAATAGCAACGGCACGTTGCGAAGTTCCGAGGCATTAAAAGCCAATCCATTTGGTCTGTATGGCATGCTTGGAAGCGTGTGGGAGTGGACGAACTCTCCATACACGCCCTATCCGATTTCGGAGGATGATCGTGGCACAGGAAGCGAATTCCGGGTGTTGCGCGGGGGGTCTTACAAGATGGACCGCAGCGAGTTTGCCTCTTTTACACGTCGTGGCGAAGCGACTGATGTTCGATTTGATGATGTTGGATTTCGGATCGTTCGGACATTGTAAATGGCGATAAGTGATAGACTTTCCGCGCAATGAGGCGTACTAAACGGGGTAGACGCACGTCTTTTGAATGAATGGAAAGCCGTACAAATCACGTGTCCTGGTAGTCGCATCAAGAAGGAAGTACAGACATGAGTCAATCCGCCCTGAAGCCAAGTCAGGAAATCGATCGAGTCACTATCCGTTTTGTTGGTGACTCGGGCGACGGTATGCAACTGACAGGCGCTCAGTTTACGTCGGCAACAGCCATCGCTGGAAACGACTTGGCTACATTGCCCGATTTTCCGGCGGAAATTCGGGCACCAGCGGGTACCTTGGCCGGCGTGTCTGGATTTCAGATCCAATTTGCATCCAGTGAGGTGTACACCCCGGGTGATGCTCCGGACGTGCTCGTTTGCATGAATCCGGCCGCGCTGAGAGCCAACATCAAGGATGTGGTTCCGGGCGGGGCGATTATCCTCAACACCGACTCATTTTCGGACAACAGTCTCCGCAAGGCGGGCTGGGACGCCAATCCTTTGGAAGACGGAACGTTGGACGAATGGACTGTCCACGAAGTGCCCCTCGAGAGCATGACGCTCGAGTGTATCAAGGACTTGGGTATACCGACGCGTACTGCGCGAATGTGCAAAAACTTCCTGGCCTTGGGAATCACGTACTGGATGTACAGTCGCCCCATGGACGCCACGTTGAAATTCGTCGAGGAGAAATTTGGCGCCAAGAGTCCCGAATTGTCCGAGGCCAATCAGCGTCTGCTCAAGGCCGGATGGGCATTTGGCGAGACCTGTGAGCTCTTTGCCACCAATTACACGGTGGCACGTGCAAAGGTTTCTCCAGGAACATATCGGAACATTCGTGGAAACGACGCGTTGGCCATGGGGCTGGTGGCTGCGGCCCAAGTGTCCGGATTGGACCTGTTTGTGGGGGCGTACCCCATTACACCCGCGTCCGATGTGTTGCATGCATTGGCCAATTACAAACACTTTGGCGTGCGCACGTTTCAGGCGGAAGATGAGATAGCCGGAATCGGTGCAGCCATCGGCGCCTCGTTTGCGGGATCGTTGGCCGTGACCTTGTCCTCCGGTCCGGGTATTGCGCTCAAAGGGGAAGCCATTGGACTGGCGCATATCGTGGAACTCCCCTTGGTGATCTGCAACATACAACGGGGGGGACCATCGACTGGGTTGCCCACCAAGACAGAGCAAGCGGATTTGCTTCAATCACTCTATGGCCGCAACGGCGAAGCCCCGATCCCTGTGGTCGCCGCACGGTCCCCGTCGGACGCCTTTGAGACGGTGTATGAGGCGTGTCGCATCGCGGTCAAATACATGACTCCTGTCATTTGTCTCAGCGACGGTTACATCGCTACGGGCGCCGAGCCTTGGAAGTTGCCCGATTTGGACAAGCTGCCCGACATTAATGTGAGCTTTCGTACGGATCCAGAGGGTTTCTTGGGGTACCAACGCGATGAGACGACCTTGGCACGGCCGTGGGCGGTACCAGGGACTCCGGGACTGGAACATCGCGTTGGTGGCCTGGAAAAGCGGGATGGCACGGGCAACGTCGAATACGATCCCGACAATCACGACAAGATGTGTCGCTTGCGTGCCGAAAAGGTACGGCGCGTTCAACAGGACATTCCGCCGACGGAGATCCACGGCGAGGACTCTGGAGACCTGCTGGTGGTCGGTTGGGGCGGTACATACGGTGTGCTAACGGCTGCGATACGGCAGGCACAGGGGAAGGGACTCAAGGTGAGTCATATTCATCTGAGGCACCTCAATCCACTGCCTCCCGACTTGGGAGACATTCTCGGCCGGTTCAAGAAGGTTCTGGTGCCCGAGATTAATCTGGGTCAATTGGTGAAGTTGATTCGCGCCGAGTATCTCGTTGATGCACAGGGTTTCAATGAGATCCGAGGGTTGCCCTTCAAGGTTCGCGCCATTGTTGGGGCGATCGAGCGCACACTGGAGGAGAAATGAGCATTACTCATCTCGACACCATTCGAAGCCACCGCGGCGAGATCCCCGAGTACAAGAAGGCCGATTATTCGACCGACCAAGAAGTGAGATGGTGTCCCGGTTGTGGTGATTATGCCATCTTGTCGGCCGTTCAAAAGCTCTTAAGCACATTGCCGGTGCACAAGGAAGATCATGTGTTTGTCAGCGGTATCGGCTGTTCCAGTCGCTTCCCCTATTACATGAACACCTATGGTTTCCACACCATCCATGGGCGGGCACCGGCGTTTGCGTCGGGGGTAAAAGCGAGCAATCCCAATCTGAATGTGTGGATTGTTACGGGTGACGGCGATTCGCTGAGCATCGGCGGAAATCACCTAATTCACATTCTGAGACGGAACTTCAACGTCAACATCTTGCTCTTCAACAATCGAATCTATGGATTAACCAAAGGGCAGTATTCGCCCACGTCCGAGTTGGGCAAGCGCTCCAAATCAACGCCCATGGGTTCGGTGGATCATCCATTTAACCCTGTGGATGTGGCCTTGGGTGCCGGGGCTACCTTTGTGGCCCGAACCTACGATATTGACGCCAAGCATCTTACAGAAACGTTGCGGCGAGCGTGGGAGCACAAGGGCGCGAGCTTTGTGGAGATTTATCAGAACTGCAACATCTTCAACGACAAGGAGTTTGAGGATGTGGTCAGCAAGCAGGTTCGAGCCGACGCGCAGATCCGATTGGCTGCGGGACAGCCCATGACATTTGGTGCGGACAATAACAAGGGTCTCATCTGGAACAAGGGTGTTGTTGAGGT
>CAUZBV010000119.1:0-8820 GCA_963578115.1 Myxococcales bacterium | reverse complement strand
CAGCGCGGCGGGCGAGAACAGTCAGGAATCCGATCGGCTTCGCAGTTCGTTTTTTTCCCATCACTTCGTCAACGCGCTTCGCGGCGCGGCCGACAAGAACCGCGATGGCAACGTGACACTGACCGAAGCCTACACCTACGCCTACCACCAGACCGTTCGGTCAAGCGGCCGCACGCTGGGACTTCAGCACCCGACGTATCGCTACAACATCAAGGGACGGGGCGATCTGGTGTTGACGCGGGCGGCGGATGCGCGCACCCATTCGGGTCGTCTCGTCTTCGAGAGGGCAGGGCGGTACTTGGTGTTTGAAGGGCGTGAGGGCGGCCCTTTGGTCGCCGAGTTGGTGGTGGGAGAGAAAGGTGCGTCGATCGCGTTGCCACCGCGCCAATATTTCGTCCAGCGGCGCGGACGAACAGCCTATCGCGAGTTTCGTTTTTCACTCCAGACCGCCCAAGAAGTGATGCTGAACGCACTGTCGTATCGCTCTGTAGCCTACGACCGATTGGTCCGAAAAGGCGGGGGAGAGCGACAGGGAATCCACGGGTTCCATGTGATGGGCGGCGCCCGAGGGGATATCCTGATGAGCCAGGGCCCAACGGGACACGTTGTGCTCGGGTATTCGCTGGACTTGTCGTGGTTGAGTGTCGGTGTTCGAGGCCGTTTTTCCATGTCCCAGACTCCATCTGTTGACGGGGCGATGCAGATGAACGACACGGAATTGGGTTTCGGGTTGGTGGTGCAGCGCTTTGTGGATCTGGATTGGTTCAGCGTGTCCCTTGGGTTAATCGTTGAAGGAATTGTGCACTACCAGACTTTCGAGACAGCGGGCGTTGCCCCCGACCGCCAAGGCTTTGGTGTGGGGTTTGGGGGGCTATTGGCGTTGGAACGATCCCTCTGGCCCTCGGTCAGTTTGCGGGCGGAAGGTGGGCCGATTTCTCAGATCATCCAACAAAGCGAGACCACCGAAGGATTGGAGGGGAAGAGCCAATGGGTGACGCCCCTGACGTGGTGGGCCGCGGCCGGCGTGGTGTGGAGGTTTTGATGCGCAGACGATGGACAAGTTGGACCCTATGGGTGGCCATTGCGATCCTCAGTACGTTGAGCGCTTGTGGCGATGCGTTGGTGGATACCAATTACCGCGGCACATCGTTGCTCACCTTTGAGGGGCAAGTGCGTTATGCGACCTCGCATTTTCCCAAGCGTGAATACAACATTCGGCTCTCTGTTTTTTGGAGTCCCGAAGGTCCCAAAAGTGACAAAGATAGGATGGTGGAACAACCCTCCGCGTCCATACTGATCGATTTCCCCTCGGCCTTTCAGATCAGCTTGTATCAGCCGCCGGAGTCGAAGCATTTTATGATCGACCACCCCAAAGTGGCCATCGGTCGTATCATGCTCTACGACGAGCGCGACAACGAAAAGGGGTATAAAAAAAAGAAGGACGACTTTGTGGGCGGAGCGGTGTCCAAAGGAATCGTGTACGCGTCTGAATTCGTACCCGCTGGGGAGTCCGGCTTGGGTTTGGCGTTGGAACCCGGTTTCCACTTGGTCAATCTGCCGATGAACTGCGGTGAAGTGGATGGCCCGACTCCCGAGCCGTCGGATTGCGGCAAGACGCTGGGGGATCCATGCACGGTGCAGACGGCTGAGAGCGATTGTGGGCCCGCTGCCCTCTGTATTCCGGATGGCGATAGCCCCTACCATTTGCCCGGCGGCTACTGCGTGGTGGACCACGCTGCACAAGACTGCAACCCGAAAAATGGCCGTTTACTGGAGTGGTATATCGACGGGGAACACAAGCAGCTTTACTTTCAGGCCTGTTCGGACCAATCGATGTGCCGTCAGGGGGAAGGCTATGTGTGTGATTCCTTCCACTTGGCCTGTTTGCCCGATCCATTGGTCCAACTCGAACTGGATCCATTTTTCACGCCGGCGATGTTGTGTGTGGTTCCGCCCGTGATGTCAGAATAGAGGTTTCCGTAGAGCATCTGGATGGGCAGTGGTCTAGGGATCGCAGGCCGGATCGTCAGGGTGGCATTCCAGCACAGCAAAGAGGTATTCACCGGGTTTGGGTTGGCCACCGCTGACAAAGGTATCCAGCGCGAAGAAGTAGGTGCCCGGTTGCAGGGTGGTCTGGATGATCTGGTGGGCGCGCATTAGGCACCCGGCTTCGGTGGCAGACTCGTCGAGCAGGTGGATGTCCACGTCCACATCGTCGCGATCAAAGACCATGGCTCGAATCCGGGTCGGCTTGTCCAACACCAGCTCGTAGAGAACCTCGCCGCCGGACTCATCCTGCTGCGCATCGCAGCCTGTGTACGTGTTCAGGTTGGAATGGAGAGAGAGGGCCGTGTCACGCAAGTCGGTGAAGGGCAACTCATCGATGACAAGAGGGGCGTCCGGTGAGCCATCGCCGGCTGTCGTCCACGCTTCGTCCGGGGCGTCTTCTTCGAGCAGCACCGTGTTGCGGAGCCTCTCCAAGAACATAAGGTTGGTCAGGTTTCGAACGTTGTAGCCGAACTGCAGTCCCTCTTCGGTGAACAAGCAGGGCCGTGACTTGCCATCCAGCTTGTAGCTGTTCAAGTGGATCCCGTCGCCGGCCAAGCCAAAGCCGGAAATGTGTTGGGTCGCCAGATGCATGTCCACCCAGGGAACTTGGCGGGCCTGAGCGACGCCGCGATTGACGATGTTGTAGCTGTCTACCCAATGGTCGGCGATGGCTTTGTCGCCCCGCGGCATGATGGCGAAGATCACGGGGATGATGCCCTGGTCGATGAGCTCGTCGGTTAAGTTCAGCATGCGATCACCGAACTTCCAGATGGCGCTTTGATAGGTGCTGCCCTGTCCCATATCGTTGGTCCCGTAGTGGATCAATGCCACGCTGGGCGCGATCGCGTCGATCTCCGAGTCCATGGGGGATGGGTTGCCGTTGATAGCCCAGTTGGCGCTCATGCCGCCCTTGGCCGCCAGGGACGTCCGTTTGAACGGGGAGGTCCCCGCCGCGTCTCCGTCCATGAAATAGTCCAGCGTCTCTTGGAGGTGCGTGAATGCACCCAGGTCCATATAGGCGCTGTCAAAACACTTCAGGTTGCCACTGCTGACGGTGGTGGAGGCTCCCACCTTCATGAACACGTCATTCTGCCAGTCGGCGCTGATCGCGTGGATGGCGCGCAGGTTGTCCACCACATAGGGGGTCAATGACGACAACACTTGGTCGGCCGCATAGCGCGTGGGTTGGGGCGGTGGCGGCTCAGGTGGAGGACCGTCATCGGGTTGGGTGCGGGCGTCGGGTTCTGTTGTGTCGGCGGTGGCGGCGTCGTCCGAACCAATCGTGTCAGGTTCTATTGGCGTGGACCCGTTTCCACCACAGTGGACGCATAGTGTCATTGCGGCGATCAAGAACAGAACGTTACGGAAGTTGCTCATTGCGATTTCCACCCCTCGAAGAAGTCGCTCCATTAACGAAATCCGACGGTTCAAAATTTCACGTTGGCGGGCCTAGTCCTCGTTTTTCTCGTCTTCACGACTGCCTTTGTAGAGGTCAAAGCGTAAGAATCGGCACTCAATGGCGCCATTGAAGATGGGGTGGCGACGCGATGCACGCAGGCCGATTACATTCGCCAAGGCCCGTTCACCGGCGATGACCCAGGCCGTGTAGCCGGAAAACTTCTGTTTAAAGCTGTCTCCCATGTGTTTGTAGAGCGCTTCCAGGTCATCGCCTGCTCCCAAACGCTCACCGTAAGGGGGGTTGGTGACGATGGTGCCTTCCGGGCCCGGCAAAGGGGCCTCGGCCAGATCCGCTTGGCGGATTTGAACGCTGTCGTAGATACCGGCGGTCTGGGCGTTTCGTCGGGCGCGCCCGACCAGTTTTCGGTCGTGGTCACTACCGATTATCTGAATATCGATGTCCGATTTCACGGCGTCTCGTAGGGTGGAAACCAGCCGTCGATAGGCGCGCTTTTGATGGGTGCGCCACTTTTGAAAAGCAAAACTGCGCCCTTGGTCCACTCGGAGAAGACCGGGCGCGATGTTGAGTGCGATGAGTGCGCCTTCAATGACGATGGTTCCGGAACCGCACATGGGGTCGAGAAGCGGAGTTGTGCCGTCCCATCCCGCGATTCGTAACAACCCAGCGGCGAGGGTTTCCCGCAGGGGTGCCTCACCAGTCTGCATTCGATAGCCCCGTTTGTGGAGACGGTCTCCGGAGCTGTCCAACAACAAGGTGGCACGTCCGTTGTTCACATGCACGGTGATGGGGATGTCTGGGTTGTTTCGTTCCACATCAGGACGTCGATTGGTCTCGCGTCGGAAGCGATCACAGATCGCGTCTTTGACCACTTGGTTCACGAACATGGATTGTCGGAGTCCCTCGGTGTTGCTGGTTCGCGAATCAATGGCGATGGTTTGGAAGGGGGTCATCCAGCTGCCCCAGTTCACGGCTTGTGCGCCCTGGTAGAGTTGTTCGCGGGTATTCGCAGGGAACCAGGACAGCTCCAGGAGGATCCGGTTGGCGACCCGGCATTCCAGGTTGGCCCGCCAGAGGAGCTCCATGTCGCCATTGAAGCGCACTCCCCTGGGCACGATTCGGCAGCGATCGGCGCCCATGGTGTCCAACTCATCCTTGAGCACCTCTTCGAGGCCCGCGTCGCAGGTGGCGTGCAATCGGAGTCGGTCGTCGGTCATGCCCCCTCCATGCGCCACGTACGGTGTGGCTGGCGTTGCTGGAAGTCCGGTGGGACCGTCTGTTGCGTAATGTCCGTTACGGTTTGGAAGGGCGACTCGTCGGTCAGCCCGAATCGGCGCGCGTTGGTGGAAAAATAGACGACGCCTCCCGGTGCGGTCACACGGTGGACTGCGCGCAGGAGGGAGTCGTGATCGCGATGCACGTCAAACACGCCATCCATCTTCTTGCTGTTGGAGAAGGTGGGCGGGTCCACTACGATCAGGTCGAATTGTTCTTTGCGTAGGTAGGCTTCCTTGAGGAATTCTCCCACGTCCATGCGCACCAGTTGGTGCTTGGGCGTGTCCAGGAAATTGTTGTGTAGGTTTTCTGCGGTCCATTCCAAATACGTGTTCGACAAATCCACTGTGATCGACGAGATGGCTCCCGCGCCCGCGGCGTACACCGTAAAGCTGCCGGTGTACCCAAACAAATTGAGGAAACGGGCGCCATCCGCTTCGTTGGCCACCATGGCTCGGGTTTGACGGTGGTCGAGAAACAAGCCCGTGTCCAAGTAGTCCGACAGGTTCACGACGAACTCGTACCCTCCTTCTTCTACCGTGAAACGTGCGCTCTGACGGGCGACTTTTTCGTATTGACGGGCGCCTCGCTGGCGCTCTCGACGTTTGAGAAAGATCTGGTCGTGCGCGACCTCAAGGGCCTCTCCGGCGCCGGTGAGGAGCCCATGAATCCAAGGCTCGTGCTCGTCCTCGTTCGGGCTGCCCGGTCGTTCGTACTCGGCGATACACAAGCGCCCGTCATACCAGTCCACCGAGAAGGGGATCTCGGGGATGTCCCGATCATAGAGTCGGTAGCAGGTGATGGATTCCTTGCGGGCCCACTTACGCCGATGGCGGCCGTTCTTACGCAAGCGATTCTGCAACATCGTCACGTGCTCTTGAATGGAAGCGCTCACGGCAGCCACCCTTCTTGGCGATACCAGTGTGCCGTCTCCAAAAGGCCGTCGTTGAGCGACACGTGTGGGGACCAACCGAAGTCTTTGCGCAGCTCGGCGGCGTCGCAGACCCAGTGGGGCTGAATCAAGTCGTTGACCTTGTCGGGGGTCAGCATGATGGCGCCGCTGCGCATGCGCGCGATGACGCCGGAGACGGTGCCGACGATCCGAAGAACCCATCCGGGAACCCGAAGGATGCGTGGGGTGTTTCCAACGGCACCGCCCACCATCTTAATGAACTCATCCATGGGACGCGGCGTGCCGTCTTCCACATGATAGCACCGGCCGGATGGGTGCTGGACATGGACCATTCCACACAAGGCTCGGGCGCAATCGTCCACGTGAATGAGCGACGTGCTTCGGCTGGCTGACGGAAGCGGTACCCAGCCCCTCTTAGCCGCTCGAAAGAGAGGAAGCATTCGGCGATCCCCTGGGCCGTAGATAGCCGGTGGACGAAGAATAGTGACCGGGATCTTGTCGGCTTCTTCCAGGACGACCTCTTCTGCCCGTGCTTTGCACCGACCGTACTCACTGGTGGGTTTTCGGGGGGCGCTCACAGGCCGTGGCAGGCCGTTTGGGCTGGGGCCATGAGCTGAGATGGAGGACACCAAAACCAGTCGTTTCAGGTCCGGACGATGCCGAACAATGGCGCTCATCAAGGTACGTGTCGTGGTGACATTGTCTGCGTACAGGGCCGCTGTGGAGGGGGCCAGTCCGCCCCCGGCGCAGTGAACCACCGCGTCGATGTCCGCGAGCGCGTCGGCCAATCCCTCTCCTCGGTGCAGCGACGCGGTCGCGATCGGCACGGCTCTCGCTTGGAGCGATTCCGTGTTGCTGGTGGCTCGCACCAGCGCACGAACTCGCATTCCGCGTTCGATGAGTTGGTCAACGAGGCGGCTTCCCAGGAATCCGGTGGCTCCGGTAACAAGTACGTGCACGGCGGCGCTCTCCAAAACACCGACGCCCGTACGCGCCGGTGTGCCTCATATACCACAGATTCCGGGGCTTTCGATGGGTTCGGGTGTCGTTTTCAGGGCCGAAGTTGGTAGTGGTCTTCAAATTCCGCGACGACGGTGCCCGTGTTGGGCTCCAGAAGCCAGGGCATGGCATACCGTTGCGGGACCGTCAGTTTTGAGTGGGGGTGGTGGGTGCCGAAGACATGATCCCATAAGGGGCTGGTCACGCCGTGGTTCTTGCCGGGACAAGCAAAATGATGGCTGAAATGATGCCGCGCCGCCCATCGGGTGTAGCGGGTGCGTGGTGCCGACACATGAATCCGGTAGTGCAAGAGTTCGTAGCCTGTGTAGGCGGCCACGAGTCCCGTCGCGAACCCAGCGCCAATCCACCAGTGGGTGACCCACGCCACCAGAACGAGCGCACCTCCGCCGACGACTGTAGCCGCCAGGACTTTATGTGCTGTCGGTGTAAAGTAACCGGGAGTACTGTGATGGGTCAGGTGCTCTCGGGAGAAGTGATTGCGCCCATTGGCGACGTGTCCCACCCAGTTGTGGAGCGCGTACTCCAGAAAACTCCAGGCGAACACACCCCCCGCAAAACACAGCATGGCTAGGCCAGCGGAGTGCATCATAGCTGTGCCTGTAGCCGCTTTTTTGCGTGTTCAAACGCGGCGTTCACGGCGGCCGGTTGCGCGCCCCAACCGACCAGTAAATCCGTTGTAGCACGGCGTAGCAAGCGAGCATTGTCGAGTCGTTCGGGCGAAAATCGAGCCAACTTGCGCAGCTGCAATATGCCTTGAATGGTGGCCCAAAAGACCAGGGTTCGGTCGCTAGGACTTCCGGGCAACAGTGTACCGTCCACCTGACCGTCTTCGATCAAGGTGGTGATGCGCAACAAGATCTGATCCACGGCAGCCATGACACGCCCCCCCTCGGGATCCGGAAGCAAAGGATTTGGGTCCCCCAGGGTCATAGCGAAGAGGCGAAAGACGCCTGGGTGACGTTCACTGTACGCTTGGTAATGCAACGCCGCCATGGCCAAATCCACCAATACGGGTGCTACTTTTTCCGGTGCTACTTTTTCCCCGCCGCTGTCCGGACCAGGGCTGCTTAGTGCGGTGGACAACGTCTCTTCGTACGAATTAATGACCCGTCGTTGCAGCTCGGCATAGAGCGCATCTTTCGAGGGGAAATAGCGGTACAAAGCACCCGGAGACCAATCGAGAGCACGAGCCAGCCCTTGGATGGTGAGCGCCTCTAACCCTTTGTCGACAACGAGCTTCAGCGCCGTGTCGAGGATCTGTTCCGTTTTGCGAAGCCGACTGCGTGCGCGTCGGCTCAATGTGGCCATGGTCATGCTCATGATGTCTCCTCGTTCAAGAACGCGATGAGTGTGTTTGCGGCGCTCTCTCGCGCCGAACTGTGACTGCAGAGAAAGCCGTGGGGCGCCCCTTCGTAGATCGCAATTTGGGTGGGCAATCCGGCTTCTTCACGTCGGTGCGCCAGGTCGTGGGCTTGTTGGTTGGGTACGAGCCCATCTGCCGTCCCATGGATCAGCAACGTGGGGCATGTGGGGCCCGGTGCACGGGATGGGGAGCAACGACGCCACTGCTCCCTGTCGGTTGTCTCCACCAAGAGGCGGGGCAAGAGTCGGGCAATGGGGCCCGTCAGGCCAGCCAAGTCGTACGCCCCAAAAAACGAAGCGACGCGATGAATGTTCTTGGACTGTGGTCCGCCCGCTACGAGCATGGTGAGGGTGGCACCGGCGCTGATACCCACCATCGAGATGCGCGCGGGATCCAGATTCCACTGGTCGGTCTGAGCGGCCCACCATCCTACGGCGACCGTCACGTCCTCGAGCGACTCCGGCAGGCGTCCACCTCGCACAATCATGCGGTAATCGACACTACAGACAGCGAAACCCGCCTTCACCAGGACCTGCGCCAGGAAGCGCGCGGGTTTCATCGTCTTGCTCCCGATGAGAAAGGCTCCGCCATGAACCAGAACGACCGACGGATGGCATCCGGGCCCCGTGGGAATGTATACGTCGGCCAAGGGCGGGATACCCCGTCGAGGGGATCGACCATAGACGACATCGCGCACCGTCGGCTCAATGGACCGAAAATCCGCCGGCGTGGCCAGCGCCCAAAGGTTTTTCGCGACCGACCGAAGCAGCGAAGGCGGGCTGC
>CAUZBV010000118.1:0-8867 GCA_963578115.1 Myxococcales bacterium | reverse complement strand
CAGTGCGGATCTGGAGTGCATTTGACCCCCTAATTTGATAGGGATAGCACCATCGAAGTATAAAGGACTCCAACAATCCAATTGACCGACTGGTTCGGAAGAGACCGACGATGACAATCGACATCGATGGGTTACGAAAACGCCTCGCAGAGGGCGAGCTTTCATTCGATGAAGACTTCCAGCAATTGGAAGGACACTTTCGTTCGTCGGGTGACATGGTTGGGTTCTTTCAGATCATTCTGGACATTCTGGACAACGGTGTCGCCGGTACCACTGTCGGTCGCATTCGAGATGCGCTGCCCAGTATGTTGGAACGCTGGGCAGGGGCCGAGCGGGGAAAGGCGGTCAAGGGCCAGATCACGCAGCGTGTTGCGACCTTGTGTGAGGCCCGTGGCGATCATGACAAGGCCGTGGCTGCATGGGCGCGGGCATTCCGCGATTACCCCGATGAGCGGGCAATTCAATCCTTGGTTGGTGTTTCCACTACCGTGGGCGATGCCAGTTTGATGCTGGACGCACTGCAACTTCAATTCGACACCCTGACCGACGACACGGCTCGGGCTACCGCGGCCCGGAAAATGGCCACTCGATACATGGCCAATGACCAGATATCCGAAGCGGAGACGAGTTGTCGGGCGGTCTTGGCGTTGCTTCCAGGCGACGAGGAAGCCAACTCGCTCTTGGCCGAGATCGAAGAGGTGAGGGGTGCGCGTCAATCGCTTGTGGATGCGTTGCGGAAGGATGTGCACGACGCGCGGGATGAGCGGTCCCGAGCGACCGCGAATTTGGCGTTGGCGGAGACGCTTTTGGGGGACCAGGACAGCGCCGAAGAAGGGATTCACGCGCTGGAAGCAGCCTTTCAAGGCAATCCCTCGGACCGGCAGATCGCAACGGTTCTGATGGAACAGTATGCCCAGACCGAACGTTGGGATTCGATTCTGGATAGAGTTCCCGAATGGCTGCAGGCGGTCGATCCTGCGGATCAGTTTGAAGTACACCGGGTGATTGGAGCCATTCTGGCGTCTGGTCCGGAGATCATGCGCTCTCCCGCAGCGGATCAACTCTTTGCAGCACAGTCTTTAAAGCCGGCCGATCCGGAAACAGTGGATGGATTAGACCGGTTGATGAGTCTCGACGGTCGGTATTCGGAACTTGCGGATGTCTTGCAGACAGCGCGTCGAAACTCCTGCGTACGAGAAGATGAGCGCCGATGGCTTGTCCGGGAAGCGGTGATTCGTTGGCAGCACACCGGAGAAATCGACGAAGCCGAAAAGATGTTCCGCCGGATCCGAGCGACGGACCCCCGCAGCCTCGATGCGTTGGCGTTTTATGAGGATTATCTCGAGCGCAATAAGGATTGGAAACGGCTCCATGCGGTTCTAAGTCAGAAGCTGATGCTTGTATCGGAATCCGAGCGTGTGGATGTCGCGATTCGGATGGCCGATTTGGCCGAGACGTCGATGGGTAATGTGGACAAGGCGATCGACGCATACAAGCGTGTCCTGACGGAAGTCCCCGAGGACGACCGTGCCATCGAAAAACTGACGGTGCTTTACGAGAAGAGTGGCAAGTGGCACGCCCTGATTGAATTTCTGAACGGTCGAATTCGACGCCTGGATGATGGTGCCACCGAAGAGAAGACCGCTCTGCTTTTTCAGATCATTGAGATTTACCAAGATCCTGCGCGTCTTCCTGTCGAGGAAATGGTCATCCAGACCTACAACCGAATCGTACTTGAATCCCCTTCCAACGCCCGTGCGTTGGACAATCTCGCGGAGCGATACGAGGATGCACATCGTTGGAGTGAGCTCGTCCAAGTCCTCCGGAAAAAGATTGCCACGTGCGTCGGTGAAGATGAACTCTTGGATCTCTATCTGCAGGTAGCCGACCTGTATGTGTCGAAGATGTCTAATGAGAGCCAAGCGATACCATTTCTGGAGTTGATTCTTGAACTGGATCCGCAAAACTTACAGGTCGTACGAACCCTTCGGCACATTTACAAGGGTAAGCACAACCTGGAGCGTTTGTGCGCCACGTACGAAGCGGAGTTACAACTTCTCGGCGGCATGGACCGCGAACCCTTACTCACCGAGTTAGCGACACTCACCGCGGAAAAACTGTATCGATACGACGACGCGATCGACCACTTGCGAGAATTGGTTTCTCTGAATCCGCGCAACGAGAGAGCGCACAAAATGTTGGAGCGTCTCTTCACCCAAACGGAGCGTTGGGCTGATTATGTCGACTTGCTGGAAGAGCGCCTGTCGATCAGCCGGACCAAACGCAAGAAGGTGGAGATCCTTCAGCGCTTGGGGGAGTTGCACTTCGATAAGTTGGGAAACTCCGACCAAGCAGCGGATGTCTACAATCAGATCCTGAGCCTGAATCCGAAGCACGGCGCAGCGGCGGGTTCGCTGAAGGCGATCCATATTGGCCAGCAGGACTGGGGCGCCCTCAAACAGTTTTACTCCGAGCAAGAGGATTGGACTGGATACATCCAGATCCTGGACGACACGCTGGCGCAGCACGAGGACGGCTCTGTCCGTGCGGAAATCCAGTGCGAAGTTGCCCGAGTCTATGAACATTGGCTCGACAATGCGCCGGCCGCCGTGGGTCGCTTGGAAGCGGTGCTTGAGGAAGACGGTGAAAATCTCGAAGTCGCTCGATTGCTCGAGGCCCATTATGGGATGGGGGAGGATCCGGACAAACACATCGCGATCCTGGGTCGCATTGCCAACATCAGCTTGGACAGCGACGAAAGCAGGCGCTCGCTTGAGCACGGGATCGCGCTTCTGGAACAACACGAACGCTACAGTGAAGCCTTCGATTGGGCGTGCCGATTGGGTGCGAAGGACATTGAGCAAGGCCGATTTGAACAGGGGCACCAGCTGGAACGTTTTGCGCAAGAATCGGATCGTTTTGGTGTCCTGGCCGATTGGTACGCTGAGGTATCGGATCGCGTATCCGACGACACCATTCGTTGCGATATTTTACGTCGGCATGCCGAGATTCTCCATGACCGCCTCGACCGGAACGCCGAAGCCATCGAAGTGTACGAAACCCTGAGTCATCTGGGTGCCGACGACTTGGCTCCGCTACGCGCACTCGAAGAGTTGGTGTATGTGGAGCAAGATTGGACTCGTTTTGAGCAGGTGCTGTGGCGCCAGATCGATTTGGTTCAGGCAGGCAAGGGCGAAGAGCGGGAAACGTTACTCCGTGGCGCGTATCTCAAGATTGCCCAGCTGCACGAAGATTTACTCGACGATCGAGATCAAGCCGTTGCCTGCTATCGGTCCGTGTTGGATCTTATTCCGGCCGATTCGGTGGCGTTGGAAGGCTTGGACCGGGTGTTCCGCGCCGACGAACGATGGACGGATTTGTTGGAGTTGTATCGAAGTGGTCTGGAACAAGCGCTTGATGGGGAGCCGCAGATCGCACATCGCCTCCGGATTGCTGCGGTCTTGGAGGAACACCTGGACGATGTGGATGGTGCGCTTGATGAGTACGCCCTTGTACTCGGTGCTGCGGCGGACCATGAGGAGGCCGTCAAACGTTTGGAGGCGCTCTTTGATTCGGGTCGAGGTGCGCTTCGGGCGGGCAATCTGCTGGAGCCGATTCTGCGGACGTCGGGGCGTTATGAACGCCTTGCAGCCGTGTTGGCCAACCGGTTGGATGGGTGTAGTGCACCGGGTGATCGAAAAGATTTGCTGGTCGACCTCGCACGGATCTACGAAGAGTTCTTGGACAGTCCAGGGTCGGCTTTCAGACATGTTTACGAACGCGTTGCATTGGATCCTTCCAGTGGCGAGGCCCGGAGTGAATTGGAACGCTTGGCGGCTTCACTGGATCGTTGGTCGGATGTGGCCGGCTTGTACCGCAATGTGTTGGGGATCGATGCGAGTGATGAGGGTCCCTTCCAAGTGGGCGGCACCGTTACGCGAGTCACGGATGCGGTCGACGAGAGCGGCATTGCCCGTCGCTTGGGTCAGATCTACGAAGCTCAACTCAATGACCCTCGCAGTGCAGTGGACTGTTATCGTCGGTCCTTGCTCTACGACCCGAGCGACCTGGAAATGGTCGAATCCTTGGAACGCTTGTATGCACGTCTGGAGGATTGGGAATCCCTGCTCGACATGGTTCGCACAAAACTGGACCTCACTTGGGATACGGAAGAAAAGAAGACGCTCCATGTGGAGATTTGTGCCTTGTTGCGCGACGAGTTGGGCCGGCCAGAGGAGACCATCCCTCATTACAACAGCATTTTGGAGTTGGATGAGCAAAACTTGGCTGTGGTCGGTGAACTCGAAACGCTCTATCGCCAGTTTGCTCGCTGGGAGCCCTTGGTGGAGCTGCTTAGCAGACGTATCTCGCTGGTCGATACGGATGTGGAACGGGCCGATATTCTCTATCAAACGGGGGTGATTTGCCGCGATCAACTGGGGGACTATCAGCGAGCGGTGGATTCCTTCTCGGCACTCTTGGCTCAGGATACAGAACGACGCAATGCGGTGGATGCGTTGCACGAGATCCTCGGGCGAACGGATGTGGACGACATCCAAGGGGTGTCTCTCCGTGTGGCCGATGTGATTGAACCTTGGTACCGCGAACACGGAGAATGGGACCGTGAGGTCGAGGTGCTCCGGGTCCGCGTGGAGTTGACGGAGGACGATTCGTCCAGAGCTGCTCATCTTCGGACCATCGCCAACCGATACGAAGGGACCGGATCGGAGCATGAGCGTGAGGCCTTCGACCATTATCTTCTCGCGTTCCGCTTGGAGCCTGGAAATGGCGAAGGAGAGGCGGGCCTAGAGCGGATGTCCCGGGCGCTGGGGGCGTGGGCAACCTGGGCCGACGCTTTGCAGGCAGCGTCCGAATCGGACGACCATGTGGTGGCGATCCCCTTGCTTCTTAAGGTGGGTGACATCGTCGCGGAGCATCTCGATGATTCGCCGCGGTCAGTCGCGTGCTACGAGCGTGTTGTGGAGATGGATCCCGCCAACGAAGGCGCGTTGGATGCATTGAATCGTCTGTACAAAACGAGCGGTGCGCCAGAGCGTCGTGTGCATGTGCTCGAAAAGTTGGCCGAGGTCACGAGTGACGAGAGTCGTCGACGTTCCTGTCTGTTTGATGCCGGCTTGGTGCACATGGATTTGGGCGCATTGCCCGAAGCTGTGGAAGCACTTACGTATGTGCACAAACATGGGGATCCGGCGGTTGAGCCCATCGCGCGTCAAGCCATGGATCATCTGGAGGAATTGTACGTCCAGACCGAACACTGGCATCCCTTGGTGGAACTTCTGCTTCAAAAGTCGGAGATCGCGCGTGAGGATGCAGCGTCCATTGGTTACCTGCGGAGGGCTGCGGAGCTTCAAGAGGAGCGATTAGACAACCTCGAATCAGCGGCCGATCTGTACGAGAAGATCCGAGCGAAAGACCCCAATGATTTGGGTGCCGTTGATGCGTTGCAGCGCGTGCTGCCGGCGACGGAACGTTGGGACGATCTTGAGATGGTTCTTTTGGATGTTCGGACACGCGATGTGAGCGAAGAGCGGGCGATGGACTCTAACTTTCAGTTGGGGCGGCTCTACGAAGAACAACTCAATCGTTTGTCGGATGCGGTCGATCAGTACGAATCCGTGTTGGATCGGCAACCAAACCATGACGGGGCCATTGACGCGTTGATGCGCGCGATGGAGGACCTCGAGCATGGATTGCGGGCCGCCCAGGTCCTCGCACGCGTTCATGAGGAGCAAGACGATGTGGAGCGTCTGGTCGCGGTACTGCGATGTCAATTGGAACGTTGGCCGGACGACGTGGACACCAGCGCTTTGCAGGTCAAGCTGGCATTATTGTATCGGCATCAACTGCATGATGCGGATCGGGCGTTTGAGTGCCTGAGCGAAGCCACTCGCTTGAATTGGCGGCAGCCTCAAGAACTGCGGCCGATGTTGGTGACGTTGGTGGCTGAGACGGGTCGTTGGGACGATCTCAAAGCCCTGGAGCGGGACGTATTGGGCAACATGTCTCTTCGTTCCGATCGGGTCGCCTTGCTCGTGGATATGGTGCGGGTCGCGCGGTCTCAGCAGCAAGATCTGGAGCGAACAGAAACGTTGATCTTGGAAGTTCTGGATGAAGAGCCAGGACATCAAGACGCCTTGGAAGAACTGTGTTCGCTCTACCAGGAAACCGGCAGGCTCGCCGACAAGATCGAGGTGCTGCGACGCCAGGCGGATCACAGCACCGACCCGGACCAACGTGTTGCCATTCTGTATAGCGTGGCCGAGAGCCAGCAGGCTGACGTCCAGGACCTCGAGGGTGCGTGCGACACGTATGAACAGATTGTGACCTTGAATCCTACCGAGTGGGACGCGTACATTCGATTGCAGGCGCTGCTGGAGATGCAGTCCAATTGGGAGGGTGTGCTGGGCGTTCTCGAGCGCCGCCTGAACCAGCTGTCGGACCCCGCCGAAATCCAGAGTTTGCGCCGTGAAATCGCTGAGGTGGTCTATGCCAAGTTGGGCGACGTCGATCGTTCACTCGATTTGGTCGCCTCGCTCCTGGACACAGAGACCACAGACGCCACCGCACGTCGAATATTGGAAGCGCTTCATGAAGAAGGACTCGCAAGCCAACGCGTGCTTGAATTCTTACTTCCCTTGTATGAAGAGCAAGAGGACTGGCAGGCGTTGATTGACGTATGCCGGGCTCACGTCGGCCAGACCGGGGATCGGGAAGAGCAAGTCCGGGCCTTGGAGAAGGTTCACAGTGTACAGGTAAGCCATCTGAGCGATGCGGGCGGAGCCTTGGATACCCTGCAGGCCATCGTGACGATCGTTCCAGAAGACACGGAAGGGTGGAATCGCCTGGAGGAGGCTGCCGATGCCGCCGGTCGCCATGATGACCTGGTGTCCTTTCTCGAGTCGCTTGTCAACGAACTCTCCGATCCGTCCATGGGGGCGATGTTGGCCACGCGTGTCGCACGTATGTACGAGCAAAAACTTCAAAACATCGGTGACGCACGTCGTCTCTACCACGTCGCGTTGTCGATGGATTCAGCCTCAACCGTCGCGTTTGACGAGTTGACTCGCACCTATACGGACACCGAAGAGTGGCAAGAGTTGGTGGATCTGGTTCTCGGGGCAGCCGATGCGGCCATGAATACCGAAGAGCGATGCGCTCACTGGAATGAGGTGGTCCGGCTTCAGAAAGATCACCTCGGAGACTTGGAAGCCGCAAGTGACACGTTACTTCGTATCTTGGATGAAGAGCCCAGCGATCCCAAGGCCTACGAACACTTGGAAGAACTGTACCGCCGACAGACACGCTGGGACGACCTCGAACGACTGTATGAGCGGTGGTTGGAGATGCTCACCTCTGCTGAGGAGCGTCTGGCGATCCATTTCCGGTTGGGTCAACTTTTGCTGCATGAACGTGCCAAGCCCATGGAATCGTTGGAAGCCTTCCGCAATATACTGGCGGACGATCCCACCCATGGCCAAACCATTCAGCGGTTGACGGAGCTCCTGACAGAGGTCGATTTACCTGGGTTGGATGTCGTGTCCTTCCAGGCAACCGTGGCCGACATCCTCACGGGTGTTCTACCCAATTTGGAGGAGAAGGTCGGCTGGGAGCGTTGGGCGACCATTCATCGCGCGCAGTTGGCCGGCTGCGAAGAGCCTTCTGTCCAATCGGAGCTGCATGGAAAGTTGGCGAGGCTCTACGAGATAGAAGCCGGCGATATCCCCACGGCATTTGCCGAGTATGGGCAGGCGTTCCTGTTGTCTCTGGGTGCGGAATCGCTCGAACAAAAGTTGGAGGAACTCGCTCGGGACCATGGAATGATGGCCGAACTAACGGAAGTCTATGAACGAGGCCTGGCTTCCGACGACATCAACACAGACGACGCGCTTCGTACCCTTCTGCGTATAGCGACTATTTGCGCGGACGACTTGCACAAGTCGTCCGTGGCAGCCGAGTGGTATGAACGTGTTTTGAACGTGGACGCGGGTCACGAGGCGGCGTTGACCGCGTTGGAGCACCATTACGCCCACACCGAGCAGTGGGAGCACATGGCGCGGATCCTTCGGCTGCGCCTTGAGGTGACGGAAGAAAGCCAATCACGGGTGGAAGTGCTCTATCGTTTGGCGGATGTGCATGACCAACTCAATCAACGTGAGGACGCCATCCAAGTGTTGACCGATGCGTTGGTCCTTTCTCCGTCGGATACGGGAATACGAACCCGTTTGCAGACCACTGCCCATCATGCAAACCGTCACGATCTGCTCGCCAACGCGTATCGAGTGCTCTTGGATGACGTCGTGGATGTGGATGTGGTGCGAGACATCAATGGGCTGCTCGCTCAATTGTGTGAAGAACATTTGGGGCTCCTGGACGAAGCGGTGGAACGGTACCGTGAAGTGCTTGCGTACGATGAACTCAACGCAACGGCATCGACCGGTCTCCGCCGTCTTTTGGAACGGCTGGAACGATGGAATGAGTTGGCAGACGTACTTCGTTTGGAGTTGACCCAGGCAACAAGCGGCACCGTGTGGCAGGCACAGCTACATCTTGCGCACATTCTGGAAGGGCATTGTGACGATCCGGAAGGGGCGATTGAACTGTACAAACAAGTGCTTTGGGAAGAGCCAGAGAACGACGACGCGCGTTCAGCGCTCATAGGCATCGCCCAGAATGAGCCCTTCTTGAGGCCGCCGGTGGTGGAGATCCTCACTCCGATTCTTCAGCGATCGAATCGATGGGACGAGGTCATCGCGCTTTTGTTGTCCAGCATTGCGGATGAAGACGGCGATTTGGCCAGGGCACGGGTTCTGAAACAGATTCACGATATTTACGAGCAGCGGTTGAAC
>CAUZBV010000117.1:0-8917 GCA_963578115.1 Myxococcales bacterium | reverse complement strand
CCGCGTGAGCCCACACGCTATTTGGGATTGATTACCTACCAAGGGCTTTTTCCAAAGCGCCAAAAAGAGATGGCGACCCGCATGGGCGCCATCGCTGCCAAGGAGTTGATCATTCCCGCCGAGATTTTTGGGGAATTGTTCGACATTTTGGTGCCGGAGCAGCTGACGGACGCCCACGTCGAAGCGTTGGAGGCGTCAGGGCGAGAGCACATGCCCGGACTGATGCAACTTCTCGACAACTTTGTGGACGAGCAAAGTCGCCCCGCGCTTCGGACGCAGATCGCCGACGAGTTGACCCAGTTGTTGCCGGCGGTGCGGGAACAGCTCGTGGCGGGCGCGACCGCACGCATCGATTTAAAGTCTATCCTTGAGAAGCGTCTCGCTGACTTGCAGAGCTCGGAATTCGAACAGCTCATCCGCGGGTTATTTCAGCGAGAAGAGATCTACCTCATCATTTACGGCGGTCTGCTGGGCGGATTGATCGGCGGGTTTCAGTTGCTCTTTGTGCGGTGGCTGGGGCTCTAGGGTCCGTTCACCGCGGGATCGCCCCGAATGCAATCTCCCGATCGACGTATTCACGCCAGCGACGTCCGTCGGCACCGTCTTCGGCCACGAGAATCAGGACACCGATACCCCCACCCCCAATCGCGCTGGTATCGCTCATCTCCCACACCACCTCACTGGCCAGGCGCACAGTGACGCTCTCATCGCCGTAGGGGATGGGGTAGATCACTTCGATGTGTGTGCCCTTTTCCGGGATGGTGCCTGTGGCAGCGATGTATAGGCCGGTCTTGCTGATGTTGTACGCAGCGCCTTCTGTGGAATGGATGCTCCAATGGATTGTGATGGGTACGCGCACAGAGACGCGGGTTTCGGTCCGATCGGGGTGTGCCGGTGAGGATGTGGAGCGCTTGGGACCATCCAAAGGGCCGCGATTCTTTCTGCGGGAATGGGGGAATCGATAAAAAACGCCACCCTGGCCCTTCCGGAATGCGGCGGGGTGGACCGATTCCATCCCCAGGACGTTGCCCAGAAGATGGAGCAAGCACTCGGCGCCTCCCCGCGTGTGGATGGCCACCCATTCCAGATTGATCACGGTGTCTTCTTGTTGGGCGTGCGTGTTGAGGACGTTCAACAGCGCCAGCACGGGGCTGTCCAGATCGGGACCGGCGTCGAATCGCACGCGCACCGTGTTGTCCAGGGTGATGGGCTCTTGGACACGGACGGTCAAGCGTTGTGCGTTTGCATCCAACACCGTAACCGTCATGTCTCGCGTGTTGAGTAACAGCTTTGGAGCGTTTGTCCGATGAACTGTGCTCATGATCGTCTCTCACGTGTCTGCATGCGCTTGCCGGCCCCACTATTGTGACAAATTCGAGCAGAAAGTCGATTCCAAGCTATCGAAGCGCGTTTTGGAGAATTTGACCCTCATTTTGTGAGGGTGGGGACACACCGAGAATCGATGACAATGTGGGTGCCAAAGCCGTGATCTCCACGGGATGGCGCAGCACGCCGGGGCGTATGGAGGCGCCGTACAAGATGAGCGGCACATGGGTGTCATACGTGTACGGGCTGCCGTGGCCCGTGCCGAGCGGGCGTCCGTACTTGTGCAGTACCCAATAGGGTTGGAGGACCACCATCAAGTCACCGCTTCGGTCGGGATGAAAGCTCCGAGTAATCATCTGGGTCATGGGCGTGTTGGGCAGGGTTTTTCGAAGGATCTGAGTGCGTGTTACGACCTGGGCGATCCCTTCTTCTTTTCGGAGGGCGACCGCTGCGGTCTCCCGGACCTCTTCTCTGTCCAAGCCCGCTTTGTCCATGCGGTCCCAATCGAGCGCGACGCTCGGGTATTGTATACTGAGCACCCACGGTCCCTTCCCATACCGCCCCTCCAGGGCTTTCTCGGCGACCTCCTGTATGCGGTTCTTGTGGACGCGCCCCGCGTTCATTCCCAGGGACTTGGCGTATTGTGGGATAGGGGCCACGCCATGGTCGGCGGTGAACGCGATCATGAATTTCCCCTTGCCAACCTCTTCGTTGAGCGTGGTGAGCAAGTCGCGCATGAATCGATCCACCTCAAAGAACATCGCGATCATCTCATGGCTGTGAGGGCCAAACGTGTGGCCTACGTAGTCCGGGGTGTTCAGGCTGATCCCGAGCAGATCGGGGGTGCTGTCTTTCCCCAGCTCTTCAGCAACAATGATCTCTTTTGCCAGCGCGCCTTGGGCGTGAATCGCGTGGGGTGAAAACGTCCACGCTCGATAATAGGACTTGTCTCTTGTGTTGTTCTCTCCGGTCAGTGGATGTGGAAAGGTTCGTCCAAGCCCCGCCCGCTCTCCCTCAAAGGGGGCATCGTCGATCGTCGCGAGTGTGTACGCAGGTTCCGGTCCGATGCGCTTCCACTGGGTGCCAAAGGCCTGATCGGGCCCGGCCTGATCGTTGAAGTCGCAGAGCCATTTTGGCGCTTTGTCGTGATAATAGGAGCTCGTCACAAAACGTCCGGATGTGCTGTCGAACCAGTAGGCTTTGCCCGAGTGGCCACCCAACAGCACGCTGGCTCGATCCTTGAGCGCCATCGTGACGACCTTGGCGCGATTGTTGGTGGCCAAGCGGAGTTCGTCGCCGACAGTGCTACCGATCAGGAGTCTTGGGGACGAGCCAGTCGCTTCTCGCTTGGCACCCACCAACTGGGTTGTGGTGTCCTTGACCGGCTCCACGTCTTTTCCAGTGGCGCGTTGGTACATTCGGTTGCTCACGATTCCATTGCGGTACGAGTATGTTCCCGTCAGTTGCACCGCATGTCCGGGGGCCGTGAATGTGGACGCATACTTGTAATGGGCATCTGTAAAAAACGCGCCTTCTTGGAGGAGTGTCCGAATCCCATCCTTGGGAAGGAAATTCCTAAATCGAGTGATGTAATCGAAGCGTAGCTGGTCCACGGACACAACCACGACCAATCGGGGGCGAACTGCCGCCGCCTTGTCCTTCGCCCATCCTGCTGGACTGAAGAGGATTGTGGAGCAGACTACGACGAGTGCAAGCCAAGAGAGAGCGGGGCGTGAGGGCAGCGCGACCATCGGAATTCCTATGCTCGGTAATGGGCGACCCAGCCGCTTGGGTTTTGAAAGAGTCGGACACAGTGGATCGTCTTGCGCTCGGTGAGGAAGAAACGATGGAAACGGAGCGCGGGAACGATCAACAGGTCTCCCTGAGCGACTTCGATCCGCATCCAGCGATCGTCTATCGACCGCACATCGAAAATTCCTTCGCCATCCAACACATAACGAACTTCGTCTTCCGCGTGGTGATGCTCCGGGGTGAACTTGGTGAGCAGCTCCTCCAGATCGCTTGTGTCCGGTTGGAGCGCTATCTCATCCTGCGTGCCATACCCGTGTGTTTGAATCAGTTTGTCCAAGATCGGTTGGTATGCTGCGGGTTGCGCTTCGCAGTGGTCCACGATGAGCCCTTGCCGTGTCAGCATGTCGGCACGGATGGGCGTGTGATTCGGATCATCCAGCCAATACGCGTTCACGCGACCGCCTCAGGCATACGAGATGGGTCCAGGCCCATCTGCTTCATGCGCACCGCTGCCGCGAAGAGATAGTCGTAACATTCGGCGTGTTTCTTGGCCTGCTTCCAATCGTCGCCCCAGACGTACACACCGTGCCTACGCACGAGAACGGCGTGTGCGTTTGGGTACGCCTTCATGGCGTCGGCCATGCTCTCTGTCAGGTCGCACTCATGGGCCGTGTTATTGATGATGGGCACCTCGCACACGTCGTGGTAACCCACACCCGTGATGCCCTTCATCATCTCCAGATGGGTGACTCGGAAGACGTCCTCATAGAGGAGCGTGACGAGCATGGCGTTGAGGCTGTGGCTGTGCAACACCGCACCGGCATCTCGCAAGTTGTAAGCATTGTAAAACAGGCTCTGGCACTCACTCGGCTTGAGCGCATCCGATGCGGGCCGCTTCACGATGTCTCCCTCTCTATTCAAGAGAAACAAATCGTCGGGGGCGATCCTCTCTTTTGGCACGCCACTGGGGGCCAGATACACCGTGTCTCCAGAGCGAATGCTAATGCCGCCACCGGTGCCCGACACCCAACCCTGGTCGTAGAATTGTTGACACAACGAAACGATAAGAGTCCGAATCTGTGGATCGTCGTTCATCATGGTCGAACTTATAACACAGAATGATGACGGTGCTGAACTGCGTACGAAAGCACAAATCCGATTTCTCTGGTTTGACTCTGTGAATCAGTCCCTCTAGGCTTCTGGCTGTGGATTCTCCCGAATACATGCCCCCCCCGACCGACGACGAACGACGACGTTTTACCCGTTTTTCTCAACGAGGCGGGCTGGAAGTCTTTGTCGTCTTTGAGTCCGATCGCGATGGCATTGACATCAGCAGTCTGGGGTCGCGTCGGGGAATATTGGTGGATCTCAGCACCGGTGGCGCGTTGGTTCACATGGATCGTATCGGCGATTTGGTGGGCGCTTGGGTACGACTGTGCATGGACGGGTCCGAGAACGAAAGTGCACTGGAAATTCGCTCCCAGGTTGTTCGGACACAACAGATCTCCAATCAACACTCCGCGTTGGCATTGTCCTTCGGTACGGAGGAGCGCTGGGGCGACGGAATGGGGCAGAGTGAGCGTGTGGCAGAGATTGAGGAGCTCACCACGTATTTGCTCGACAACCACAGCTTGGTGGAGATCCCGGGTGTGATCGAAGGCATTCTGCGGGTCGCCACCGCGCCCCGAGCTACATCAGCGGATCTGTCCAAGTTCATCGCTGAGGACCCCGCTTTGGAAAACAAAGTGTTGCGTGTCGCGCGCTCGCCGTTGTTTATGACGCGAACTGGGGTGGTCAGCACGTTGCCCGATGCTGTCAAGCTTCTTGGGTATCAAGCGGTCGCGAACATCGCTATTTCCCTGGCCGCGACCCAACTGTTTCGCAAGGTGGACGGGTCCGGTTCCCAGGCCCTTGGTTTTTGGGAGCATTCGTTGGCCTGTGCGAACTTTGCCGATTTGATCCACACCTCGCTGGGCGGAAACGAAGGCGAGCTCTTTGCCGCTGGCTTTCTTCATGACCTGGGCAAGCTTTTGCTCGTCTACACGTTTGAGGCAGAATACCGGCAAATGTCTGAGCTGCTGCGAGCCGGTCAGCGGCGAACGCGCAATCTCGAGCAAGATGTGCTTGGAATGGCGCACGATCAGGTCAACCGGTTGTTGGTCAAACGACTGGGTCTGGTTGGCGACATTGCGGCCGCCATGGTCGAGCATCATGGCACGGGGACCGAATGGTCTCGACCGGCCGCAGTGGTCCATGTGGCCGATCACCTCTGTTTTGATTTCCAAGTGATCTTTCCGAGCCATGCGATCCGTCCGGATCTCAATGAATGGGCTCTTCGTTCGTTGGGGCTGGATCTGGCTCAGATGGCGGAACTCCGGACGAAGGCCAATGGGGTCGTTCAGAACTTACAGCTTTGGAATCAAATCCTGCCCCGCGCGCCCCAACCCTAAAGTGAAACCACACTATCCGTGGACTGTGGGGCGTATGGGTGTCGTTGTGTGGTGAGTCGGCTTGACGAACGCATTGGGGTTTTCTAGCCTATATCAGGGGGTAGGGAAGAGGAGTATCTCTCACTTCCTTTCATGCCAAAACGTAACTCGGACAAGTAAGGATTGGGTGTGTTCGAAGCCGCTGCGGACGAATGGGTCCTCACCACAGAGAAGGCTGCGTATCTAAAGGGGCTGGTCGGCTTCAATGGGACGGTCACACTCAGTGATCGTCGTCTTCACTACCGCCCCAATGGAGTGTATCGCGCCATGGGCGTCGTGGAATGGGAAGTGGTGATCAACCTGATCGAATCCGCGGAGCTTGTGGGCGTGGAGCAAGTCTTACGCATTGAGTCGGAGGGCGGAGTGCGTCGTCTTCAGGGCAAGGGTGCCCGTCGGATCCATGCGCGTTTGTCGGCCATGCTCGAGGAGCGTGGTTTGATCGTCACCGGCGACTCGAGTTTCGATCCCGGTGAGCGCATTTTGTTGCAAGGCACTACGCGGCTGTATGTCAACAAGATGCTCGCAGCGCCTGGCGACATCATCGTGACGGATTATCGAGTGCGCTATGAGCCCAACACGGGTTTGGAGAAAGCGCTCTGGGACGACCTGGGTTTTGATGTCGCTATTGACGACATCGTCGAGGTCAAGGTGGTCGGTCTTCGGCGTCGATTGCGACTCGTGACCCAGGATGAGACGTACGTCCTGGGTGGGACGTTGATGCCTCGCATCTATGGTTTATTGGCGGTGCTTTGTGACGAGGGAAGCACAAACACATTGGGCAGCCAGGTGATGTCCAGTTGGAAGGCGAGTTATAGCCGCGGTGTTTTGGATTACAAAGGCGAGTTGGCGGCGAGCGTTCGTCATATTCGGTTTACACCATCCGGGGTGTTGGACGCCATTGTGGGCATGCCGGATGAAATCGTGATTCCCTTGGGTGCCGTGACTCGCTTGGATCTCAAGGGGTATTTAACGGATCGCCGGGTCAGCTTCCAGTCCGTCGGCGAAACGCATGTCTTCGCGATGCCGAATGCCCCGGACCGTTTCGTGGACTTCGTTCAACTCTATCTCCAATCCGAGAGCACCGGCGAGCCCAAGGTGGGTGTGGACGGGCAACTGGACAGTGGCTTGGACCAGGCCGTTGTGTTGAAATCATGGGCCTCACGTCTTCCCCATCTGAGCAAGGTCGTGCTCATGGGCCCCGCGGTCCATCGGCCCGACAAAGAGTCGGCACGTCGGGGCTGGCTTGTACTGACGGATACGGAGATGCTCTTCTTGCCGCTGGGCGGCATCGATGGCAGCGAGAAACACATCGCTGTGCCGGTGGAAATGTTGCAGCGATTCCAGCCCATGTTGGCTCCGTCCAGTGAGCTTCACATCCAGGTCGCTGAGAACACGGCTCGCTTTATGCCACGTGGTGCGCAGGCCTTTGTGGACAAGTTTTGGGCGTTGTGGCGCGTGCTGGGGCCGGTGACGGCCGCGGCAGCCAAGAAAGCCATCAAAGTACCGGATCTCTTGGGCATTGAGGAAGAAACAGGCGATGAGACGGGACTGTACAAACGGCCTGTAAACCGCCGCAGGTCCTTCCGTGTGCAGCTTCCTCTGCCCGTGCCCATTACGGTCATCACCTATCGACCGCCTCATGGCATCGTACAGGACGAGTACAAGGCCCGGCTGTCGGACATCTCCATCAGCGGGTGTGGGATCGTTTGTCTCCACGAAATTACGAAGGGTCTGTCGATTGGGTTGCAGATTCCGCACATGGGTGAGGTTCTGGACGTGCGTGCCAAGATCGTGCGCACACAGAAGCCCCGTCGGCGGGAACGCTATTGGCGCTACGGGTTGTTGTATTCAGCGTTGTCTCCGTACGACGAGGAGCAAGTGGTTGAGACCGTGATGGACTTGCAACGAATGGAGCTGACGCGACGGGCCGAGCTCCGCGATGACTCGGTCGATGGCATGGGCGAGGAACAGGAAGAGGAAGAGGAACAGGAAGAGGAAGGGCAAGAGGAAGAGTAATGTCGGTCCGGCCGGGCAGTTGCTCTGCCGCGCCCCTTCGTGCAAGCATGGTTCCCATGTCGAAACGTTCTCCGCGCTGGTGGTGTTTTGGATGTGTTGTACTGTTCACAGCCTCCTGTGCGGGCCCCGGTCCCGAGGGTCTACGAACGACACCCAGCGGTGAAGGACCCCAGGTGGTCTGGGATTTGGAGGCTTTGCCCCTGCCCACCATCCCATTTCCCAACGATTTTGCGACGCGCGTGGATGCCATGTCCCCGACAGGTCGTCGCTTGAATATCAGCATGGTGGCTCCGACAGACGTCGAGACGACGCTACGTCAGCGTGCGGTTCAATTGGACGGATTTGGTACCTTTGCACCCATTTTCGTCACCTTTGACGCCCCCCTGGATTTGGAGGACCTGGTGTCGCGCCAGCTCGACAATGACACGGCCAAAGACGACGCGGTGTTGGTGATCAACATCACCGCCGACAGTCCAGATTATGGACAACTGGTGACCCTTGACTTCGGCCGTGGGTGGCTACCGATGACGGTGCCCAAACCCAACCTGTATTTTGCGCACGACCCGCGGGCCGGCCAGTCCAATCTGGTGTTCGAGACCGTGGACGAGGACCTGGACGGTGATGGCGTGCTGGACCCGGGCGAAGATACGGACGGGGATAACGTGCTCGACCGCGCCAACCTTTTCCCCACCGAGGGCAACATGTGGGATGACTTGCTCACGTTTTATGAACGAGAGACCAACACCCTGATTCTTCGTCCAGTGGTTCCGCTGCGGGCGGGCGAAGAGTATGCGGTGGTCTTGACGGATCGCCTTCGCGGAGAGGATGGGCATGCGGTTCGTTCTCCCTTCCCGGGGGTCACCTTGGCAACGCAAACATCCGACTTGGGTGTGCTGGAACACTTGCTGCCGGAGTTTGACTTGTCGGCAGATGACGTCGCCTTTGCCTGGAAGTTTACGACTCAGACGGTGACCCGAGATCTGGAGGTCGTCCGGAAAGGCTTGTATGGGCACGGTCCCCTCCAAAGGCTGGCCGCCGAGTTTCCTGTTGATCTGACGCTCTTCCCCTTGCGCACGGTGGGATCCGAAGGGACGCCATACGTCGTTCTCGGCAGCGAAATAGCGCCTCTCACCTCGTTCTTAGCGCTGGCGTTTTCTGCCGAAGGTGGCATGGTCGATGGCATCGTCGAGTCCTTTGAATACGTTTCGCATCTTGTGTTCGGCACGTACGCGTCGCCCAACTTCATGGTGAACAAAGAGGGCCTTGGCACGGCCGCACATCCGGTGGACGACGACGAGTCTTGGTCGCTGAACTCCATGACGGGTGAGGCGGTG
>CAUZBV010000116.1:0-8957 GCA_963578115.1 Myxococcales bacterium | reverse complement strand
GGCCTCTTGACCCTGGTGTTGGCCGTGATGATTTGGCGAACTCGTCGGCACGATCGCTTGCTGGTTCGCTTGGGTTTTGGTGCATTGGCGCTCGTCATCCTGCAGGGGGTGCTCGGCGGCATCACCGTGCTCATGAAACTCCCGCCCGCGGTGTCGATGATGCACCTGGCGTTGTCCATGTTCTTTTTTGTGTACCTGATGGTGTTGACCCATCGACTTCGCCCGGTTGACGTGGCTGAGAACGGGAACGAAGGACAGCCGATCCCACGCCGCTGGATCGCGTGGGCTGTGGGCGGCCTGTACATTCAGATCTTGTTGGGTGGCCTCATTCGACACTCGGGCTCGGCCCTTGCGTGCGGTACGGACATCCCCTGGTGTTTGGGCGCCGCGTGGCCCGCTCATGGATTGGGACAGATTCACATGCTGCACCGCTATGGCGCACTCGTGGTGACGGCCCTCGTGCTCGTGGCCGCGGCCAGCGCGGCCTGGCATGGACTTCAAAATAAGCGACGTGCAGCGTTTTTCGCCGCGTTCCTTGCCCCGTGGCTTTTGGTCGCCCAGATCGTGTTGGGCGTGATGACCGTTCAAAGCACGATCGGGGTGGTTGAAGTGGTGGCCCACATGGGCGTTGGTTCGTTGATGTTGGCGGATCTTGTGGTGATCTATTTGGCGCTGGGCCCACGCCGGCAGGCAGCCGAACACGTGGTGGACGAAGTGGAATTCCCGTCCCTTTCGAGTGGCCCCCTCCAGGAGGCGACGTCATGAATGTGCGCTCGTTCATCCGTGATCTCGCCCAGCTCTCCAAGCCCAGTATTCTCTTTTTGAATATTCTGATGGCGGCCATGGGGATGTGGTTGGCGCTCCAGGGTGCCCAGGCGCCGCCGGCCGTAGACTGGTTTGGTTTGGCCATGACGCTCGTGGGGGTGACGCTTGTGGTTGCCTCGGCCAACAGCCTCAATATGGTCTTGGAACGGGACGTGGATGCCTTGATGCGACGTACGCAGAACCGTCCTTTGCCCACCGGGCGAATCGGTCCGAGGCCAGCCAGTTTCTTTGGTGTGGTGCTGGGGATTGTAGGGACGTGGATCACGTGGCGCTACGGTGGCGTGATGACCGCCATGTTGGGTGCGGTGGCCTTGGCCATTTATGTGCTCGCCTATACCCCACTCAAACGACAGACATCGTGGGCGTTGGTCATTGGAGCGGTTCCGGGCGCGGCGCCGCCGTTGATGGGCTGGGTTGCCGTGACCCAGGGATTTGAGCTTCCAGGTTTGGCTCTCTTTGGCATCTTGCTTGTGTGGCAGATCCCCCATTTTCTCGCCATCGCGTTGTACAGCCATGAGGATTACCAGCGGGCCGGCATTCGGACGGTACCCGTGGTGTATGGAGAGCGTATCGCCAAGCTTCAAGTGGTCGTGTATGCCACCTTGTTGATTCCATTGTGTCTAACGCTCGTGCCCCTCGGATCGGCCGGATGGCTCTATGGCGTGGTGGCCTTGGCCGTCAGCGTTTGGTTTCTGGTCGCATGCGTGCGAGGTGTTCGAACACAAGACACGATCCCATGGGCTCGCGGCGTGTTTCGGGCCTCCCTGGTCTATCTACCGGTTCTGTATCTTGCGCTCGTGCTGGACGGGGTGATCCTATGAGCGTACCTGTCCACGAGCACACCGACGTCCAGCCGCTACTTCAGCTGGTTCAATTGGGATTTTCCTATGGCACGCGGGTGGTGTTGTCCGATCTGACTCTGTCTGTGAGCCCGGGGGAAGTGGTTGGGATCTTGGGACGAAACGGGAGCGGAAAATCAACGGCGATCGCGATGGTTGCTGGGCTGTTGCCCTGTCCTCGTGGTCAGGTGATCGTGGACGGCCGCACTATCATCAAGCCCGATCGACGGCTGCGTTCGGAGTTGGGCGTTGTGTTTCAAAGCCCGGCCATCGACGACCGTCTTTCCTGTCTTGAGAACCTGCAATTGGCGGCGTCTTTGCACGGCCTGCCAAAGGCTGTCGCTCGCCCGCGCATCCAAGAACAGCTGGCCCTGGCGGAGCTGGCGGACCGGGCTAATGAGCTGGCGGGCACCCTGTCGGGCGGGCTCAAACGTCGCTTGGATTTGGCCCGTGCGTTGCTCCACCGACCTCGGTTGTTGCTCATGGACGAGCCCACGTCGGGGCTCGACGAAGCGGCGTTTCGCGCCACCTGGGATCGACTCAACGCCATGCGCGTTGCGAGCCAGGTATCGGTGTTGGTGGCCACCCATCGATCGGATGAGGCAGAACGATGTGATCGCATCGCCATCCTGGATGGGGGGACGATCGTCGAATTGGATTCGCCCAACCGCTTGCGAGAGCGGATTTCGGACGACTTGATTGTGCTCTCTGGACCCGAGCCCGAAGCTGTGGCTGGCCTTGTGCAGGCGGAGCTTGGCTTGTCTTGCCACCCTGTGGGCGATCAGGTGTTCGTGGAGTGCGATCGGGGCCATGAGTGGGTGCCCAAACTTGTAGAGCGAATCGGTGCGGACCGACTGACTGCTGTGGAGCTGCGGCGCCCCAGTCTTGCGGACGTGTTCTTGAAGATCACAGGCCATGCCCTCACGGAAGAGGGAGGGCAGGAGGCATGAGCCAATCCATGAACGTCGCTGAATCACCCAGCACCGACCCCAATGCATCCGGGGTGATGCCGGGGAAAGACGCTGTACATCGGCCTTCTGCGATGCGTGCTGAGCTCGCCATGGTATGGACCCTGTGGCGTCGAGACATGCTTCGTCTCCAGCGAGAACGCTCCCGTTGGCTCGGTGTGGTGCTGCAGCCACTGCTCTTCTGGTTTCTGATCGGCAGTGGCATGGCGGACAATTTTCAGATCGAAGGGCAAGACCAGAGCTACCTGACCTTCTTCTTTCCGGGTGTGCTGGTCATGGTCCTTTTGTTCACCTCGATTTTTGGCACCATTGCGTTGATCGAAGACCGCCAAAGTGGGTTCTTGCAAGGCGTGTTGGTGGCGCCGGGCTCTCGCTCCAGCTTGGTCCTCGGCAAGATTGCGGGTGTGACGAGCATTGCCATTCTTCAAGCCGCGTTGTTTCTCGTGATCGCTCCCTGGACCGGATATCCCTTTGTGGCGGTGTCTTGGGGCGTTGTGGCTGCGGCCGTCGTGTTGAGTTGTGTGTTCATGACCAGCATTTGTTTTGTCATGGCGTGGTTGCTTCACTCCACACAGGCGTATCACGCCCTCATGAGCGTGGTTCTGATCCCCCTGTGGGTGTTGTCGGGATCCATGTTCCCCGCCGGTGAGGGTGTGCTGAGCACAGTGATGCAGTTCAATCCCATGACCTATTCAGTGGAAGCCCTTCGTACGGGCCTGGAAGGGAGTGGGGACGCGTTGACGCCGCTCTTGGTCCTCCTGGTTCTTTCGGTAGCGGGCGTGTTGTTTGCGGCGGCGATCAGTCAGCGACAGGGGGGACGCGCTGCGTGACGGATGATGGATCCGGCGCACCTCCCGCTCCATCGACCACCGGTTGGAAACGCTGGTTACGAAACCCTTGGCTGTGGGCGGGCTTGAGCGGCATTCTCTTTGTGACTTTTGGGCGAAATTGCACACGCTACGTCCCGGAGCCCCCACCGGTGATTGCGCCGGCGCCGTCGTTCTCGTTGACGACTCTGGCTGGGGCGTCCGTGATCGACAAGGATTTCGCGGGGAACCCCTACATCGCACACTTTGTGAGTGCCGATTGTGATGCGGCGTGCGATGCGGTGCTCGCGGGCATGAAGAAGCTTCAGGACGGCTTTGAGAAGGGTGTGTACGGAGCGCTCCCGGTTCATTTGGTGACCTTCGTGGTGGGTGACGAGAGTGTGGCTGAGCACTACCGGGAATGGATGAAATCCGAAGCGGTGGATCCCAAGAAATGGACATTTGTGGCCGGACCGGAAGCGATCCTTCGGGAGATGGCGGTGGCATTGGCCGCCATGGGCGATCGGTCGGCCGATCCCGTGTGGGAGCTCGGGTTGGTCCTCGTGGACTCCAAGGGGCGCTGCCGCGGATTTTATGGCACCGACCGATGGGAAATCGATCGGGCGTTTCATCAGGCCAAGGATCTGAGTCGGGAGCCCCTGTGAGAAACGCGGCATTCGGCGTACTATTGCTGATCGTCGCCGGTTGGGGGTGTCGAACGGATTCGTTCGACCAGCCCATGACACTCGGCGGCACCGAGGTGGCTCCTTCCGTCTTGAACCGAGGCGCCGATGTCTATCGCCGGTATTGTGCGCGCTGCCACGGCAGTCGTGGGGATGGTCGAACCACCGCCATGCGCGGAAAGCGACCGGCCACCGATCTGACCTTGGGTGTGTACAAGTTTTCGTCGGTACCCAGTGGCGGTTTGCCCACAGACGACGATCTAAAACGCACCCTGCAGGCCGGATTGGGACGAGGGTTGGTCATGCCCGCATTTTCCACCATTGAATCGTCGGATCTGGATGCGGTGGTTCAATACATCAAGACCTTGGCGCCGCGCTGGCGAGAAGAGTCAACGGGCACGCCCATCCCGGTACCCGCCAATCCGTGGTGCCAGCATGAGGCGGGTGCGGTGCAGCGGGGACACGATGTGTACCACCTTCAGGCCAAATGCTGGACGTGTCACCCAGCCTATGTCGCTCGACCGGTTCTACAGGCGGGGTTGGCGTCCCGACAAGATGCGACCGACGTTCGATCGGCGCTGACCTCCGCAACGCGAGTGCAGTCGGTCTTCGGCCCCATCGTTCCGCCGGATTTCCGAGGGGATCCCTTGCTGGTTGGAACAGATCCAGTTCGCTTGTATCGCGTTATCTCTGTGGGTGTATCGGGCACGGCGATGCCCTCATGGGTGGATGCCTTGTCCGCCAGAGACCGTTGGGCTCTGGTGCACTACGTCCGTCATTTGGTTTCGGGTGGAGCGCTCCCCGTTTCACTGGGTTCGTCCGGCGATGGTGGTGGGGCATCGAGCCGCTGAGCGTGGCGTTTGAAGAGTCGAAAACGGCCCGAATGACTGACCTCCCCATAAAATGTTTCGAGTTGCCCGCGATAGTCGGGTGCGTGGGTATCGAGATCGACCGTCAGCACATAACGTGCGGAGCCAAACAACATTTCGGGATTAACCTGCTCGGCGGCTCCCTCGAGATGATTGTAATTGGGCCAGCGCACCGTGGGCTTGATTCGAGTCTGAAAGTGATTGGTTTGGGCTTCGTAGTTGCCAATGTCTACGGCGTTTCGAGCCACCGCGATTCGATCGGCGGCGTGCAGAAAAACTCGTGCCCGCGCGGGTGCCGGCGCTCGCCGGCGAAACGACAGCGACACCATCAGGCTGTCCGGCTCCACATGACTGGCCAACGAATCCAACGCCTGCAGCTCCTTGTCCAGCGGTGTTTGGTGGATGCCTGCGGTCACGAGAAACGCAGCGCACAGGCCTCCAAATACGGCAATCTGAAGGTTTCGCGCCCGGACGACGTGGCAGAGCGGCAGCAGCGCCAGCCAGGGCAAGAGGCTTAATCGGTCGCTCAGGAACCAATGGCCTTGGCTCCCATTGGGCAGCACCATGTACAGGCCGACGCCGAGCGCGGCGAGCACCCACCAGAGGCGTTGGCCGGGCGTACGATTCCAGGCCTGGTAAAGGACCACGATCAGAACACTCGCCCCTATTCCCATGGCGATCCACTCCTGGGCGCCGATGTAGGACGCGATGCTTCGGAGGGTGATCACGTTCTCGATCAATGTGTCCATCTCCCAGAACACGGCACTGTCCTTGGGCATGCGGCTGAGATACGAGGCCAGAAGACCGAGGGTGGGCAACACGGCCAGGAACCCATAGCGAAATCGGCGCAAACGGCGTTCTCGAAGGACGCTGCTTACGCCAATGACAAAGACACCCGCCAACGCCATGAGCGCGGCTACCAAGTGGGCCAGGTAGGCCATCAGAACCACCATGCCCAGAGCCAAAGGCACCTGCCATCCCGACGATCGAATGCTCCGCCCTGCCAAGGCCCACGCCCAAGGCACAAGGGCGAACCCCAAACAGAAGCTGAAAAACCCCATGTGAAGGGGATAGTTAAACGCCAAAGCGGGGAGAATGAGTGCCACGGGGGGCAAGTCGTCGCGATCCTCGCGCAGGAGCATGGCGCCGCCGCTGACAAAGAGGATCAGCGACAAGGTGATCAAAATCTTCTCAGCGATGGGCATGGGCGCCAGTTGGCCCAATGCGGTCAGCAATATGCCGCCCAACCAATTGGTCGTGGGCTGGAGGGAGACATCATAGAATTGGCTGTACACGCTCGTGTCCAGCCCATATTGGAGAAGGATCCAGGCGTTGTAGGAGTGGCTGGGACCATCTTGACTAGGAAAGGCCCACGTTGCCCACACCAACCCAGCGCACGCGCTGGTGAGCATCAAGAGCCCTAGGGTGACGGGGCGTTGCTGAAAACGCTCTCGGAGCGTCGTGATCAGCCTTGAATGGAGACGCCGGTGGCGACCAAAGTCAGTTCCACGGCGCTGCCTTTCACTTTGCTGGGATCGTCACCACCGTCTTCGGCCAAATGCTTACGGGCCGCTTCCGGTAGCGGAACACTGCGGAACGTGCCTTCGACCTCGACCGATTTGCCTTCGCAGTCGGTGGGGACAAAGAAACTGTGTTTCATGGTGACACGTACGAAGTTTGTGCCATCACCGGCTCCCTGGAGGACGAACCAGCATCCCTTCTTCTTGCACACCTTGTTGATGCGGCCCGCGACGAGCACATTGGTGTTCGTGAAGAAATCGGATGAGGCGATCAGCTTGTCCACTGGGACGGGCGCGCTGCCTGTTTGGACGAAGGGGTTGCCGTAATGCGTCTTTTGGTTCGCAACGATCGGTTTGGCGACCGGAAGATTACCACATCCTTGGGGGTGACCCGTGGCGGCCTGGGCTTTGTCCGCAACGGCGGCGGGTTTGTTGGTCGGCGCTGTGCCGCAACCTTGGGCTTGTTCGCCAGCAGGGGTGCCCTTGTCAGCGGCGTTCTCTGCGGCGGCTACGGCGTTTCCATAGACACACCCAGGCTTTTCCTGGCCGGCGTTGGCGATGGTCGTGGCCACGTTCTTCGTGGTCGCAGCCGGGAGGTTTTGGGGTGTTTGTTCTGGTTTTGCAGCGGGTGCCTTCTCAAGAGAAGCCGTGGCGTTTTCCGTGTTTGCCGTTGGAGCGTTCGGATTGGCCTTGGTGTTCTGGGGCGTGTCGCATGCGGTCAATGAGATTGCGATGACCAACATGCAGAGCCGATTGAGTGTCGTATTCATGGCACCTCCCGTGTTGATGCGGCAGTGTACTGGTGTCGTCTCTTTCGTCAAGGGAAACCGGATGTCGTTTTGTGAACCAACCAACATAAGGAGGATAAACAAGGGGTAAAACCTTGAAGACGTCCCTCTCAGTGCATATCTTTCAGAGAGGATGTTCATACAAAGAAGAGCGCTGTGGGTTTTCTTGGGGTTGTTGGCTTGCGACACCTCGGCGGAGCAGCGCTTTGTGGATCCCCCCATTCAATTGGCGGATGGCTACCTAATCCACGCTGTGGCGGGTGATCCCTATGTGGAGTTGGGCTACTACGAAGAGCAACTCTACCGGCCGCTGGAAGTCGGCGGAGATTGTCCGGTGGGGTACGGGCTCCAAGGCGGAACGTGGACCATGCCCGCGGTGCGAACCCAAGGCATCGGCTCTCCAGCCACCATCGCCTGCGATCTGGTGACATCCGGCGGGGAGCTGCTGGGGAAGGTGACCGCCAAGCAGCAATTTTATTTGGCGACCGACGGGTATTTGGAGATTGCGTTTTTTCCCCTGCCTGTGACACATGAGGCCCCATTCGAGGAGCAGGACATCACCGATCTCTATGGGCAGGAGGCGACGATCCGCTGCACGGTGACCGACGGCGAGGGGCGAAGTGAATCTGCGGTTGTTCAGGTGGTCATCGCCGAAGCATGAAGATCCTAATCCCAATTGTTGTGGTGTTGGGCTTGCTGAGTGCGTGCTCCGGGCGCATCGAAGAGGTCGTGTTGCATCGCTCCAGTTGCGAGGTGTGTCATCGGCCGCTGAACGCGGCGGGGGTGGCCGAAGGCATCGAGGACATTCACCCTTGGGTGGCGCTGGAGTGTACGGATTGCCACGGTGGACAGGCGTGGATCTGCGATGGAACCATTGTGGAGACGCCCAGTGGCAAGGAATGCGACACCGGGTGGGTGTACGATCAGGCTCGAGCGCACGTGGGCCCGGGCTCGGGGGACGCCTACATTCGGAATCTGTCCAGCGCTCAACTCGACAATATTGACCAGGAGTATCTTCGTTTCGTCAATCCGGGCGACTTCCGGGTGGCCAACTACACCTGCGGCGGTGGATCGGCGAAGGCCGGCGAATTTGGAGGATGCCACACTACGATTGTGGACAGAGTGCCCCGGTCGACCATGGCCCACACGTCCGGTGAGATCACAGTGGCGCGCTACCGTGCAGGGATCACGGCGTATCCGGCGGGTGAATTTGCCGCGGTTGACTTGCTCGATCCCAACCCGGACCCGGACATTGCCTGTGCGGTGGAAGAGTTGACCCAATACAATCCACCGCCCATCGACCAGAACTCGACCGACGTGAGCACGGCCCCAACGGTGGCCAACGCGCAGGATCAGTACATGGTCAAAAGTTGTTTTCGTTGTCACCTCAACGATTTTGGCGAAAACAAGTTTCCTGCAGACTTTCGTTCATCCGGGTGTTCCGCCTGTCACATGGTGTACGCCGATGACGGGTTGAGTCGCAGTTTGGATCCCTGGGTGAACAAACAAACGGTTCCCCATCCCATCACCCATGAACTCAGGACGGCGCCGCCGGTGGACCAATGCGTTCATTGTCATTACCGGGGAGGACGGATTGGCATCTCGTTCCAGGGATATCGTGAATCGGCTGGTGCTGGGTTAAATCCTCCGAATGTAAAG
>CAUZBV010000115.1:0-8976 GCA_963578115.1 Myxococcales bacterium | reverse complement strand
TCTTGGAACTTCCGTCGTACAAACGTCCGCTCGTTCGCTCGGTGATGGTGGCTGTGTATCGTAGGGTGAAGGTGTTTATTACCCAGACAGGACCCGTCATCTTGGCCCTGTCCATGATCCTGTGGGCGCTCATGCAATACCCGCAAACCCACATGGACCCCACCGCACGCGAGGCCCGCACCATGGAGCTCAGCAAGACGGTGTCACCAGAGAAAGCCGAACAAATCGTCCGTTCTGAGGAGAAACAGCTCAATCTTCAACACAGTATTGCTGGGCGTGCCGGCCAGTTCATCGAACCGGTCATTGAACCCCTCGGTTTTGATTGGAAAATTGGTATCGGTCTCATCGGCTCCTTTGCTGCACGGGAAGTGTTGGTGAGTACGTTGGGTCAGGTGTATGGCGTCGGAAGCGATATAGAAGCGGATTCGATTGCATTGCGGGAACGACTGCTAGCGGACAAAGATCCCAAAACCAATGCGCCTCGGTTTACGCCACTGGTTGGATTGAGTCTCATGGTCTTCTTTGTGCTGGCCATGCAGTGTTTGTCCACGGTTGCTATTGTGCGCCGCGAAACCAATAGTTGGCGCTGGCCATTGTTTATGATCGTCACCATGAACGGGATGGCGTGGTTTGGATCCTTTATCACCTACCAGGTAGGACTATTGTTGGGAGGCTAGAATGGCCGAGTGGTTTCAGGAAGCGGTCGTGCTCTTGTGCATCTTGATCGCTGCAAGCTATCTGGTCAGCGGTTGGGCCCAAAAACGAAAGAAAGAAACTGGATGCAATCAATGCCCTGTCCCGAAACCTACACCCACAAAGCGTGAAGACACACCCGAAGACGACGCGGACCGGTCTACTGACAGTTGATGCACAACCCATAAATTTCCATCTTGTGATGGCGCATTAGAAAGTTGTGCTTCTCGCATTCTTGGACTTGCAACGCTTCAATTTCCTCGTTCTCAAACTCGATGATACAAGCGCATTCCGTGCAAATCAGATGATCATGATGTGGCCGATTAACGGCCGATTCAAAGCGTGCGGAGCCATCGCCAAATTGCGCACTTGTGACCAATCCGCACTCCACCAACAATTTCACGGTTCGATAGAGTGTCGCGTAACCGACGTGGGGATCTTTTTTACGGACGAGACCAAAGAGTTCATCAATGTTCAGGTGACCGACTTCGTTCAGCAAAACTTCTGCGATCAACCGTCGTTGTCGCGTCATACGAAGACCTTTGCGGACGATATGCGCGGTCAACACCTCCATCGGATCCACCGGATCTTGATGTTCTTGGCCCATGGTTTCGAACTCCACCTGGCACGGTTCAAGCTACCCTAGCAAATCGAACTGGGAACGAAAAGCACCTAGGCTCAGAGCGTCCACTCGAACATCATGCTTTGCATTTGCTCCGACAGCGGTATAACCAACATGTGAATCTCAGTACCTCCGAGAAGCCACACCTGCCAAGCGCTGTCCCAGGGCACATCCGACTCGTGTGTGCGCTCTCACTGCTCTGCCTCACACAGTGTGCTGGCTCGCAGCACCTTCCAACAGCGACTTCGGTCGGTCAGAAATATCTATACGCCTTGTCCCAAGGACGAGCAGATGACGCATGGAGTCTGATGACACCCGAGGCCCGTCTGGCCCTGTCGAAACAAGAGCATCGGCAACGCGTGAATTCGTTGACCGAACAACACCGGGCAACGCTCCGTACATGGAGTGAAAGGGTTCGAAACGTTGACGGGCATCGGGTCTGGAGGCAAGGCCCACTGTCCCTACGAATGACGCAAATGACGACAGGACACTGGAACGTGGCCAGTCCCATTTCATTACTCGGCAAAGCGGGAACACCTCGAAGCGCATTGCTCCTCTTTCGCAACGCATTCATCAACCGCGACTATGAAGCCATGATGCGATGGGCTCCCGACACGGAGCGGGGGCTGTTGTCCGTCTCATTGCTCCGAGAACGTTTCTCTGACAACGAATTTGCAGCCCATCTTGAAAACGCGCTGGATGCCCTCGTGGCCAAAGGAATGGGTAGCGCCACAGAGAACAACCGGTGGCTGATTGAGTCCGGTCGCCACCTGGCCATCCTCAAGGTTGAGAACGACGAGTGGCGAATCATTGACGTACGCTAGAAACCCAAAGGCCCCGCACCATGAACGACATACGCCTCACCCCTGAACAAAGCATGCTCCTGGTGGTTGATGTGCAAGAACGGCTGATGCCGGCCATGCAGAGCACGACCGCGGACCGATTGCTTCACAACACGATCCTGTTGGTGCGCGCCGCCAAGCTATTCCATGTGCCCATCATTGCAAGTGAGCAATATCCCAAGGGCTTGGGACCCACTATTCCGGACCTTGCCCACCAACTCGACGGCGTCGCCCCCATCGAAAAAACTGCGTTTAGTTGCCTAAGAAACCCCACACTTCACAGTGCAATCACCGCACTGGAGCGAAAGCATGTTGTTTTGTGTGGCGTTGAAACTCACGTGTGCGTTCTGCAAACAGCCTTGGACCTGCTCGAGGACAGATATACTGTCCACGTCGTATCCGACGCCGTTGGCTCACGCAGTGAGGAAAATCGTCTCATCGGTTTGGACCTGCTTCGAACAGCGGGCGGATTGATTTCGAGCGTAGAGACCGTCGCGTTTCAGTGGGCGCAATGTGCCGGAAACGATGCGTTTAGGGAACTGTCTCGGCTGGTGCGCTAGCCTGCTTTAGCGCTTCAAGAGCGCGTTGAATCGGTTGCACCGCCACCTCCCGGACCGCGGACTCCAAATCCTGCAATTTCCATTTGCCATCCTTGTTGACCCTCATCGTGTAGCGACTCTGTTCACTGTTTGTGCGCACGAGCACAACAGCTCCACCCCCCTGTCCAGGTAAAACGGACTGGATTTTGCTGGACCGAGTCAGAGGGAATATGGACTTAAAGCGGCCTGTATCCCACAAGATGGCGAACAAAGAACGTCCATCGACGACCCGTGCAACCCATTCTAAGCTTCGCTGTACAAGAAACTCTCGGTACGAGTCAGGCTTGGGGTTCGTTGCTTTCAATTGTTTGCGCAGAGTGCCCGACAGTCGTGCACCCTCTGCGAGCAATTGGGTCGTAGCCTCGGACAGCACCTCGTACACGGTCATTCGTTTCCCGTAAATAAAGGCCTGGACGATAGTGTTCAAGGCACCCTCTGGTCTCGTTTGGTCCGTGGTGTCTCTGCTTGCCACACGCCAAGAGTCGAGATTGGACGCCACCGTATCCATGTTGGCTTCGAGCATCTTGAGCGACGTATAGGTGTCTCCAGTGAACTGATTGTCGAGCAACGTACATCGCCATTGGTTCTGGTCGGTGACGAATTCAAAGACTTCGCCCGCTTTGGTCGTGACAATGGCCCGTTTATTTCGCACGATCAGATCAGCTACCTCTAACCCCTGCAACTCCGGGGGGCCCGGAGGCTCGAGCAGATCCTCAAGCAATGCCATAAAAAGGTCCTTTCCGCTGGATGTTCTGTCGATAATGGTCGCGGCAAGCAGCTCAAGTGTCTTGATTTTTTCGGCCTCGGGGTATTCTTCACGCACACGGGCGACGACCGTTTTCCACCGCAAATAAAGCACATCCATACGAGCGTGCAATGCGACGGGGCTTTGTGCATACAGTGCCTCTCTGTCATCGGCTTTCAGCGCCTGAACAAAGTGTTGGTAGGCAGCCAAAACCGCAGGATCCAGTTCCCGCTCCTGGCACCCCAAAAACACTCCTGAACACAGTAGTGCGGCTATGAGAACAAAAATCCGCATGCTTTGTTTTCTAACGCACTTCAAGAGGTCGTGACAACCCATCACCGCTCCTGGTAACGTCCAATGATGTCCTATTGGCTCCTCATATCGTTGTTTGTACTCCACTCCGGCCTTGTCGGCTGCTCGAAACCGGACCCATCATCGGAAACAGTCGCGCGCACGTTTTTTGAAACGTGGGTCCGGTATACAAGAGATCCTGACATCTGGTACCAAGACAAGGTTTTTGAGCTCGTGTCAAAGTCCACACAGGCTCAGCTGCAGGCCTTGGCAGATGACTACAATCGGGCGCGACCCCAGGGGGTGCCGGCCATGCAACCATCACAAATGCTCATGGCCAAACGTCCTCGACTGGGCACCCAACTCAAGAGTGTGGACATTACAGAGCAAACCGATGAGCAGGTCGTACTCACGCTGTCCTTTAAACGCGGCAAAGACACGCTTACCCTCGTCCGAGAAGATTCCGGCTGGAAAATCGATTTGCCACTCCCTGCACTTCGACGGCCTTGACCTCCTAGGCTTCTTCCGTTTCACTGACAGAGAGCCCTATCAGGAATTCTATGGTGCAAAAACCATCACCACTCAAACCAACTTCATCGCGACGAACCCGTGCGTTCGCCAAAACTCGGTGGCTCTATCAAAGCGGTGGGCGAGACCTGGGACCGTACACACCACAGGAGATCATCGATCTGATTCAAGGTGGTCAATTAACCCACTCGAACGAAGTGCGTGAGGTAGGGCAACTTCGCTGGCACAAAGTGGTTGAAATCAAGCCATTCCGCGACGTCATTTGGGCCCTTGATGCGGAAAGGAAACAACAAGAAAAAGAACGGGAATTGGACCGTGTTGAAACCCAGGTCAGAACCAAGCGCAAGGCTCCGGTGGTGGGTGGACTGGTGGCCATCGTGCTCGTATTGGGGAGCGTCGGGTATTTTGCCTGGAACTGGATACAGGGACGACAGAGCTTTCCTCCCAGCAATTTTACCCAGTTGATGTGGAAAGATCTGGAATTGACCGAGGTACCCAGTCGCGCATATGTCGCCAAACCACAGCCCATTCAGTGGGCCGATGAAACCGTGCGCGTGCGCCAGAGAAAACGGACCCGACAGCGAATGAAGGGGTTGTCGGGCCTTGGTAAGGGCAAATCCAGCAGAGGCGCGTCAATGACCGGGTCGGCCGATGATCTGGAACCGGAACGTGCCAATGGTGCCGTCCAAGAAATCGATTTCATGTCCGAGGCCGGACGAGAGCTTTCAGCGGGGGAGGTCAATCGTGTTGTCCGACAAGTCACACCACGATTGATCGGTTGTGCGCAGCAGCAAGCCAACCGACAAAGTACATTTCCCGGAACGACCGTACGGTTCACACTGAAAAAATCCGGTGCGGCGGGAAGCATCCGAATCGGAAAGAACGGCCGCCGCTCGAGGGCATTCGTCCAGTGTGTGCGTAGCAGGCTTCGCACCGTTCGAGTTCAACCATTTACCGGGGCCGAGCGCGTGATCAGTGTTCCGCTCAAAGTGGGGCGCTAGGGACCCATCCCGTGCGATATCCGACCTGTCTCACAATCGTTACCAACAACCCATCACTCAGAAGCATCGTCGTTACCCGTCGAAACCCCTTGCGTATCCAGGGGGTCCGTCTATACTGGACTCATCGGTATAAACGCTATTGATTTGTGTGAATCGTTCGTGTTGCGAATGTTGTAGCAGGAGTTGTGATGGATCTCTCGTTCGAAGCGAAAACTATCGACGATCTGACTAAAGTGATCGCCGTCGGAATCGTCGACTATCCCGAACAGGTTGAAACGGTCGTTGTGGAAAGCGGCCACACCATCGTCATCGAGTTGAGTGTGGCACGCGACGACATCGGGAAAGTCATCGGTCGGCAGGGTTCGATGGCTCGAGCACTTCGAACCATCCTTGGCAACGCGGCGACCAAATACAATCGCCGCTCTGTTCTTCAGATCATCGAATAGTCGGTCCACACCCACCGAAACCCAGATTGAGTTCCCGTCTTTCGCCCCTTTCCACTCCATCCTGAACCCCCCAGTGCCAAAGTGAGTCGTCTCCGTCCCATCATGGCACTCCGCCGAAGACACGTTTTTCCTATCTCTTTGTAATTCCATCGATTTTTCTTGGCATGAGTCTCGCAATACTGGGTGGACCAAAGGAGTTCATCATGACCCGAATTCTATTGCTCTTGGCCCTAATTGGGTGTTCACAAAATGAAGTGTTGCATTCCGGCCACCTCCCCAATGGCCCCACAAACGTAGCGACCGCCCAAGGGGGGGACTGTGATTTGCCGAAGGGTCCACCACCCGACCCCACGCCGGTCGATTGCAACAAAACGCTCCTCATCACAGAAATTCATCCGGATCCAAAACGAGTACGCGATCGTCAAGGTGAGTTTATCGAGCTTTACAACGTGTCTGAGGAGCCGATTCGGCTCAACGGATGGAGGTTATTGGATGACGGAAACGACTCGCATGTGATCACATCGTCCACACCGCTCCTGATCGCTCCCCAGCAGTACCTCGTGTTGGGTGTGAATCGAGACCAGAAAAGCAACGGTGGGGTGGCTGTCGATTATGAATACCGTGATTTTCATCTGGCCAACCACAGTGATTCGGTGCTCCTAGAGGACCCTTGTGGAAACCGAATCGCCGAGATCCGGTATCCACTAGACAAGCATTGGCCCAAACACAAAGCGGGCCGTTCCATCGTACGCTTCGATCGGCCAAGGCAACCCGGAACAGGTCGCTGGCGCCTCGCTAAGGCGCGACTTCCCAGTGGAGAACGCGCGTCACCCGGCACCGGAGTATGGAAGAAATCGCGCCGCAAGCGTTAGAGAATGTCCAGTGTGTCCTAACAATCGCTCGTTTTGAGGCACGACAACGTTAGGAGCGGGGCTCCCAAAGCAATTCTTCTTCTCCAAGTTCCTTGGTGACCCAGCGACTCCAAACAAATAACGCGTCGGAGAGTCGATTGATGTATGGAATCGCTTGCGGCCCGAGTTCCTCTTCATGGGTCAAAGCCACCATCACGCGTTCCGCCCGTCGACAAACCGTCCGTGCCTGGTGTAAGAATGCCCCAATAGGACCGCCCCCAGGTAATACAAATGAATCCAAAGCAGGGAGATCCGCATTCAGGTCATCCATTAAGGACTCCAATGCAGCCACGTGTGACTCTTCGATGACCGGCTGCCCGTCCCAGCGATCGTCAATGCGAGTCGCAAGATCACTCCCCAGATTAAACAAGTCGTTCTGCAGTTGTTTCAACCACGCTTCGAAACGCCCTCGAATCTCGGGTGATGCTTGGGATTCGCCGAGCTTGACACGCACAATGCCAATGATGCTGTTCAACTCGTCCACGGTGCCATACGCTTCAATTCGCAACGAATCTTTGGCGACTTCCCGGCCACCAACCAATCGGGTGGTTCCCCCATCACCGTGTTTCGTGTAAATCTTCGTCAAACGAACCACTTGAATTTTCCTCTCAAACCGTGAGAACGACGATAGTCACTGTCTCAAAAACCCCGACCATCATAGCCGATGGTACCCAGGATCAGGTACAATTGTCGCGATGAAAAAACACCACATCCACATCCTTCTCTCTTTACTCCTGTTGGGGTGCGGTGGCAAAAGCACCCAATCGTCAGACGATGCCTCAACCGACACGAGAAACCAAGGCGAGACATCAACGTATCCCGATGGAGGACCCTCGCCCATTGTCGATCTGGAAAGCGACAAACTATACGACATGCCCTTTCCCTCGGATTTGCGACGAATACCCACTGGCGGGATTGATCTGACAGGTTTTCCCAATCCCAACAACCTGGCGATCGTGAACAATTACCTCGGGTACGCCCAGGAAAAACTCGACGGCTTCAGCCTCACGCCCTCCATTGGTTTCCGTTTTGACGCGTCGATCAATCCGGCCACCATCACCGCGGTCAAAAAGACCCGCAGCGCGGCATCCGCAGTCCAAATCATCAACATCGACACCGATTCGAGCGAGTATGGACAGAGAACGGCCGTCCAGATCCATTGGTGGGGCGATGAAAAGGCACAGTATTTGTCTCCCAACACATTGACGTTGCAGCCGATTTTCGGCACGCCATTGAAGGCGGGAACAACCTATGCAGCCCTGGTCACGCGGACGACCCGAGACCACGATGACAAGCGGCTCACCGCCAATCCGACCGTAGCGCTAGGACTACAGGGCGAAGGACCTCTGAGCGACGTCTATGCCCCGCTGCGCCATTGGATCGACGACAAGGACGACATCGTCGTGAGCGACATCGCCGTTGCCTCGGTCTTCACCACCGGGAATCCCACCGGAGAGCTCCGTGCGATACGTGCTCACATGCACGAAACGTTCGATCCACCCCACGCATTGGGCATCATCAAATCCGATGAGCAGAAGCACTCGGACTACGTCATTTACGAAGGCTTGTATCAAGCACCGAACTTTCAATCGGGCGAGAAACCCTACGACGAGGGCGGTGAGATCCTCTTTGATGAGAATGGAAAACCGGTCCTTGGGGAAATGGAGACCATACGTTTCGCGCTGACCGTTCCGGAGGCCTCGACCGACTGTCTCATGCCCGATGCCGGGTGGCCGACGGTCCTCTATGGTCACGGCACCGGTGGGGATTACCGCTCTTTCTTGGTAGGAAAGGTCTATCCCGTGGGACGTGAACTCGCCAAAGAATGCTTTGCGGTCATGAGCATCGACCAACCCCTTCACGGCATTCGTTACGATGGCGACATCGATCTCGACATCTATTCGTTCAATTTCGTCAATCTGCGCGCTGCCATGTCCAACTTTAGGCAATCCGCGATCGACGTCATGTCTCAGGTTCGCTTGGTGCGCAATTTGTTTATTGTACCAGCCAGTGTAAGTACGACTGGCGAAGAAATTCGACTCGATGGAGAGCGCATCTCGTTCTTTGGTCACAGCCACGGCGCGTTGAGTGGCACCATGCTGGCGGCCATTGAGACCGACATTCTGGGTTATGTGCTGAGCGCGGCTGGTGGTGGTTTGAGTTACACGCTGGTGCTGCGGAAAGATCCCTTCGACATCAAAGCCTTCATGGAGGGTGTGCTCAAAATCACCAATCCACACGAATTGACCATCGCCCATCCCATCATTGCGCTGGCTCAAAACCTGGCGGACATCACCG
>CAUZBV010000114.1:0-8978 GCA_963578115.1 Myxococcales bacterium | reverse complement strand
AGGACGAATCTGAGCCAGACGAAAAAGAAGGGTGATCCCCCCCCCAAAAGAGCACTCTAATCGGAGTGCTGAACGAGCTTTCCCTTTACACTTCAGTCGGTTGTTGATATGACCCTGCCCCTTGTAAGGGCGCAATGGGCCCGATGAGTAAGGCAGATGACAATGTACTCGGTCAGAACAGTGGGAGTGAGACTCGCAATCGCTGCGTGTTTGGTGGCGTGTGGGAGTACGACGTCCCTGCAACGTGTTCGCACTCCCGAAGCGCAAACTCTGGAGGCGCGGAAGCAATACATAGCGGGTATGGAAGAGCTCCTGGCGGGCAATTACAGTGAAGCCATTGAGATCTTCAACCAGGTGTCGAGGCAGCCGGGCTACGTGAAGTATTCGGCTTTGGCTCGATTACGAGTAGGTGATGCCATCTTGCTCAAGGAGCAGTACGAAGCCGCTATCGTTATGTATGAGGGATTCCTGAAGCAATTTGAAGGCCACCCAGAAAGTGGGTATGCCAGCTTCCGAATTGCTCAGGCCTACTACGCACAAATTCCTTCGGAGTGGTTTTTGGCACCGCCCGTGTACGAACGGCAGCAAGTCCATTTGAACTACGCCACCAAGTCATTGAAGCGCTTCATTGACCTGTATCCAGGACATCGTTTGCTGCCACAAGCACAGAGGATGCTCAACGGCTGTCTGCGCATCGCGTTCGAGCATGAGCTCTACGTTGCGGATTACTATGATTCCAGAGAGAAGCCCCACGGCGTTGTCCAACGATTGGAGCACATGTTCAAAGCATTTCCAGTTCGCTCCGTTACCGAGCGCACCGTCCTTATGCTCGCCAGAGCTTATGCGCAGACAAAGCAGGTGAAGAAAGCCATTTTTATGTACCAGGCGTATCTCGAACGGTTTCGTGCCGGTTCGCAGAAAGAAGCCGTGAAGCGGCACTTACGGGATCTTCGATCCGAGCAATCAAGAAGCGATGAAAACAAAGAATCGACAAAGGGGAGTTAACGATGAAATTGAGCCCACTACAGCAAGTTAAGCAGCAATTTGGTGGCCGCGAAAAATTGGTTGATGCCATTACACCGCTCTTGGAGAGCAAGGATGATGACACGCGGGCGCGTTTGATGGGATCTCCCAACCGTAAGTTGCTCCGTATTCATGCGTTGGCGATAGAGCTCAAAGAGCGATTTGGTTCACGCAAGAACCTAACGGAGAAAATCATCGGCCTCAAGTACCCCAACGGAAGCCCCGACGATGGTTATGTGAAGCGGGTTGAAGAGGCGACTCACAAGCGTTTGCTGGATATGTACACGCAAAATGGTGGTCGCTAGCGTTTCCCCTTGGGGATGCAGAGGATGGCCTCTGTGGATCGAAACTGTGGACAATCAGCCGATTATTGCGGATTTTAACCGGCCACAACACCCACGAGGTGGACTTATAACCCATTGAAACTATAGTGTTATCAACTATCGAATTGATTGGTTGGGCACATGGGGCATAATGGGCATTCAGTGGATTGTGAAATCCACGCTCATTCGAACAAACGGGATCAACAATGCAGGGGATGTTCAAAATCGGTGATCGAGCGGTCTATCCTGCTCAAGGCGTCACAGAGATCCAAGGTATCGAGACCAAGGACATTTGCGGGAATCAGGAGATTTTCTATGTCCTCAAAGTACTCGACACGGAAAAGCGGATCATGGTGCCTGTGAACAAGGTGGTCAGTGTTGGTTTGCGCGAGGTCATTGATTCCGACGAAGTGGAGAAGGTGTACAACGTGCTACGAAAGCGCGGTTGCCCCATTGACACCCAAACTTGGAATCGTCGCTATCGCAAGTACGTCGATAAGATCAAGACGGGGTCCGTATTCGACGTAGCAGAAGTCCTTCGTGACCTGTATTTGATGAAATACGAAAAGCCACTGAGTTTTGGTGAACGCAAGATGTTGGATGTCGCTCGCAACTTGCTGATCAAAGAATTGTGCATCGCGTGTTCGACCGACGAAGAGCACATCTCTGCAGACATCAGCGAGATATTTGCCGTGGACGCACCCAAAGAGGCCGAGGGACCCGAGTCCGCAGCTGCTGTATAAGGTACCCCGACTACGGGATCACCCCGTGGCCTCCGTCGGATCGTCGCAACACAATCTTCGAGTCAATTTCTCGTAAAACAAGACCGCTTTTTCCACGTGCTGTCCAATGGTGTATTCATTGGGCCGACGTGCGACCCCCATTGAAACCCCGGGGCCGAATACCACGGTATCAATTCCCGATGCGTTGAAGATCCATCCTTCGCTGCTGCCCGCATACGTGCTGATCACGGGAGGGACACCCACATCACGAAGTACTTTCTTGGCCTCTTGAGCGAGCATACTGTTGTCATCACCTTCCATCGGGATCAAATGTTGCTCCACCGTTACGCTCACGAGTGCGTCGTGTGATTGGGTTGATTCCTGACGGAGAAGAACCTGAATGTCTTGCACGAGATCTTCAGCACGCTGTCCCGGAAGGGGTCTGAAATCGAGGGTAATGCTCGTTTGTCCATCGGCCGTGTTGCTGATCCCACTCACATTGTACAGAGGTGTGGACGGGTAGAACTCTGAAGCGCCCTCTGGAGTCGACCATCGAAACAATTCGTGGAGTTTTGGAAAGAGTCGATTCCACCGCTCCAACGCCGGGCTGACATCGGAGCACAAGCCTTGAGGCGTTGTCACGGGTTCGACCTCAAGGTAGCTCCCGGTGGGCATCCAATCGCTGCCGGCCGGGACGTGGATGAAAAACGTACATTGTTCGGGAACTTCATCCATTTGTTGGCCACCATGCAGATTGTGCACCGTGAACGTGCGACCATCGCGCCGGTGTCCTTCGATGTGCATCAGCGAGAGCAACACCGCGTTTCGTCCCAAGTATGGCGTGGTGGAATGGGCGGACTCACCGCGGCAGTGCACGCGGTAGGTTTGTCCATCCTTTGGCGCTGTCATTTTCGAAGCAGCCGGCATGTGGAAGCGTAGGGCAAGATACCCCCGATGCGCTGTGACCAATTCCAAGCTGGTCGGCTCACTCACCAGCGCCCATTGGGGTTGGCACACCCCTGAATCGAGCAATTGCATCGGTCCACGTACCCGTGCCTGTGCACCGACCATGGTCGCCATAATTAGAGGGCGCTTCACAAGGCTTGGTTCAATGTGACTGAGCGCCAACATTTTGCAGACCAAGTCCACTTTTCCGCTGGCCGCACCATGGGCGTGAATAAGCCCATCTCGCTGCGTGGGGTTAAAGGGGTCCTCCTCGGTCGACGTCCATCGGGAAGCATCTGTGCATCCAGCAGATTCAATAGTGGTGCATAAAAGCAGGCCTCCTGGCCCTGGTGGGCCATTGATTCCAATCAAATTGGTGTGGTCCATGTCAGAAAACGAGGCGACTTGTTCGATGATCTGATACCCAGAGAAGTCCATAAACTCGATGAGCTTATCGAGCAGCCGACGCGTGCCTACCTGCCCCTTGATATTGATGGCGAGGATATCGTTGAGGGTTCGGTATATCTCGGATCGGGAGGCCATGAAGCAATTGTTGCATGGGCTCTAACGTTCGGGCAACGTGGAGGGCATGAGGGCTGTCGTACAACGTGTAACCACCGCCAGCGTCACGGTTGATGGGGTGACCATTGGTGCCATCGGCAAGGGCCTGTTGGTCTTGCTGGGGGTCGGCGCAGGCGACAATGACGCTGCTGTGGAATTTGTGGCCAACAAGATCGCATCGCTGCGCATCTTCGAAGATGACGAAGGACGGATGAATCGTGGTGTGCAAGACGTGAACGGGGCCATTTTGGCCGTGAGCCAATTCACCCTCTATGGCGATGTGCGCAAGGGGCGTTGCCCCAGTTTCGTAGCCGCTATGGAGCCAGCAGAAGCGAAGACATTCTTTGATCGCTATGTGGAACGCACGCGTAGTTTTGGAATTCCGGTCGAAACCGGAAAATTTGGGGCGATGATGGACGTGCAACTGACAAACGACGGTCCCGTGACCATCCTGATCGATTCCAACAAGGTGTTCTAAGGTAACCGGGTATTACATTACATATTTGAAAATATATTTTTAAGGACCGTGACAGCCCCCACCGGATTCGGTGGAGATGTCAGGGATGGGGTCGTAACAGTCTCCTGTTACAGCGTTGCATTCCCAACCGGGCGGGCACGCGCCCGAAGGGGAATCTCAGCGATGGCGAAACTCGGAGGGAGCAGGCTCTTTGGCTTCGTCGCTGGACGTGGAGCCTGCCGGGGCACCAAACTTTGCGTCACGGAATGTTTTCCAACACTCGGAGTTGGGACCCTTGTTACACTTGCAGGCAGCGATCACCTCGAGAGCCTGGCTCCAAAGGGCGGGGTGATCGTTTTTCAACTCTTTGATCTGTGCGTTAAATTCGTCCAGGGTCCACGCCTTGGAGAAGGGTGGGCCCAGGGACAAGAAGCCGTTTTCTTTCATGTACAGATAACGAGCTTCATCCGTCTCCAACTCGCCGTACGCCTTGAGCATCTCCTCGTCCATCATGGAGCTGCAGTTGCCGGCCTTTGTCGTCATTAGACGAATGTATTGGAGTTGGAAGAGTTCGGGGGTGGGCTGAAGATCAACACCCGGCCACGCCACTTCGTACACACTGGGTCCCTTCTTTTCGAAGGTGAAGACCCGTTCTTTTTTGGGATCGGCGGTGATGCCCGGAGAGGCCAGGCTGAAGTCACTGTTGATGAGGTATGCTTTGGGTTTGTACAGTTCCCGTTCGATCGTCAGGCGGTACACGTACGTGCAAAATTCCTCGGTCTCCATCGTGCAGGCCGGCTGCACTTGATACGACGCCAGAATTTTTGTGCCTGGATCCGGCTCCGAGCCTGTCGCAAACTCCACATGGATTTCACGGTCATCAGGTTTGATCAACGATTTGGCGATGGTGCTGTTGCCCGTGAAATCCACACCATTGCTGGTTGTGGCGGAGAGCAAAGCGGTACCCGATGTCCATTTTATCGAGAGGGGATCGCTGGCGCCGAAACGCATGGGTTGGCGGGTGATCAAGCACGTCTTCTGTGCACCCTTGCACCAAAAGCTGCCCTTTGCGTCAGCGGGGACCTGCTCCATTACGACGTCATCGGAGACACCGTCTTTGTCCAATGAGTTGGAACGCTGCGTCAAGGGCAGGTTCTTGATGTTCTGCTCGGAAACGACGTAGCGTTCGCCCTTTTGTTTTTCGCGCTGGCGAACCGTTTTGGTTTTGTCGACGACCACGTCATCCAGATTGGTGGTCAACTCTTGGAATCGCTGAATGGCCTTCGTTTGCAGCAAACGCCGTTGATCGCCCTTTCCTCCCCCGCGAACAAATCGATCAATGAAACCCGGAATGGGTTCGACAAACTTGTATTGGGTCACCGTGACTTTGGCGTCCCGTGGCGAATACATCATCTTGAATTCGCCGTAGCGGTTCTTGGCGTAGGTGTCTTCTATCAGCCATTTGTCCCGCAGCTTTCGTTGTTCGGCGGTTTTCAGATCAAGGATCCCACCATAGAAGAGCGCCTCGACCTGTTCCTTCTTGTCCACAGCGGCCTCGGACTGCGAATAAAACACCCAGCCCAAGGACCCAGAGGCTCCAACCAACATCACCACAAGAATCACCCAAGAGATGACGTTCTTCCTCACATCCCCGAAGCTGGGCTCTGTCAACTCCGGGGGAAGTTCCACGTCCGGCTCCTCGTCGGACTCTTCATCTTGGAGGAACATGCCGACGCTGACCAACACTTCATTGTCGTCAGAATCACCCGTCGGCAAGGGCGGTGGCGCGCTTGGATGTTCGTCTTGTGTGGATGCTGCGACGGGTTCGGAGTCGATGACTTCATCGGTGCTGTATGAGTTGTCGGAAGTCGCTTCAGCTTCCGGCGCGTCATCGCTGCCGTCGGCATTGTCGCCGTTCGAACCGGAGTCTGATGGTTCGGCTACCGTTTCGGGCTCTGCCGAAAGGGACTGTTTGTTGTCTTCGCTCGGATCGACCGTGTTATTTTCGTCTGCCATGCTTCGTCCTACCTCAGCTAAGGTCGTGTTCGACGGTGTGCACTGCACACTAAGGGACGAAACAGTAGCGCGCCATGCGGCGTATCGTCAAGTTCGAACCAACGCACCGTGGTGCGTTTAGGACAGTGTGCTTTCCGGCCAGAAGCGATCGTGCCGATGTGAGCCGCATGGAAGCCCCGCGCGTATGCGTTCCAGATGGTCCCGATCGATCTCGGCCAAGGTGAATCCAATGCCGTCGGCGGCGATGCCCAAAGGGATACCCCACGGATCGATGATCACGGATTTTCCGTAACTGTGACGTGCGCCCCCATGATGACCAAACTGTCCCGGGGCAATGATGTAGACCTGGTTCTCAATGGCGCGGGCACGGAGCAGTGGAAGCCAATGATCTTTTCCGGTTTGCAACGTGAACGCGGCTGGACACAAGATGATGTGTGCACCGTCAACGGTCAACTCACGATACAGTTCAGGGAAGCGTAAATCGTAACAGATGGTCAAACCAACGTTGCCCAGTTCTGTGTTGACCAGGCAAGGATCGTCGCCTCGAACCACGTTGTCTGATTCCTTCAGCGTGACGGTGCCCGGGATATCGATGTCGAACAAATGCAGCTTGCGGTACGTACTCAACATGGAGCCGTCGGGGCCGATCAACACCGAGGTGTTGTACACCTTATTGGGGTCGTTGCTCGGTTCCGGGAGCGAACCGAGCACCAGATGGATGGTCAATTCGTCCGCCAGTGACTGAAGGGATTGCACGATCGGATCGTCCAGTTCGATACGAGGTTGGGCGGTTGTTTTTTCGATTCGCAGGAACGCGAAATTTTCCGGCACCGCGACCAAGCGAGCCCCCGCTTGGGCCGCTCGACGAATTTGTGCAACGGCTGTTGCGACGTTGGTCTCGATGTTTTCGGTCGATTGAAGTTGAATGGCAGCTGCCACAAATCGTCGAATCGTCACCACAGTCTCCTCACGCAAAGGGATCTCATTGCAGAATGATAGCACCGAATTTGACGGGCGACGTCAACATAGCCGCTGGCGACCTGTCAAGCGTCTCTGAGCGTTGACTACACTGAGTTCATGGCGTAGAACGCCCACATGGTCACGAAAGCTTCTGGAGGTGCAAGAGCGATGACAGTCATTTCAGACATTCGTGCTCGAGAAATACTCGATTCACGCGGGTGGCCCACCGTGGAGGTGGATGTATTCCTGCAGTCGGGAATGTACGGCAGGGCCATGGTCCCCTCGGGCGCTTCCACCGGGGAGCACGAGGCTCTGGAAATGCGCGACCGGGATCCGTCTCGCTACCTGTCCAAAGGGGTGCTAAGCGCACTTGGGCATGTCAACGACGTCATTGCTCCGGCCCTTCGGGGCTTGGACGTGGCAGACCAATTTCTGATCGATTCGACGATGTTGGCGCTGGATGCCACGCCCAACAAGTCTAATTTGGGTGCCAATGCCATCCTAGGCGTATCCTTGGCGGCGGCTCGGGCTGCTGCAGAGTGTCGCGGCTTGGCGTTGTATCAACACCTGGGAGGGATTTCGGCCCGTGTGCTCCCCGTGCCGATGATTAACGTCATTAATGGTGGGGCTCATGCCGACAATGCGTTGGATGTGCAGGAGTTCATGCTGGTGCCCCATGGATTTGAACGCTTCTCCGATGCGCTTCGGTGCGGGGCGGAGACTTTTCATCATCTGAAGAAGCTCTTGAATCAGCGTGGTTTGAACACCAGCGTGGGAGATGAGGGGGGATACGCACCCAATCTCGGCCGCAACGAGGACGCGTTGAGCCTCCTGGTTGAAGCCATTCAAGCGGCTGGCTACGAGCCTGGGTCGCAAGTGAGTTTGGCGTTGGATGTGGCCGCCAGCGAGTTCTACAACGCATCGCATGGGCACTATCATTGGGTCTCCGAAGACCGGGAACTCGACGCGGCAGGGATGGCCTCCCTGTATTCCGAGTGGGCGGACCGCTATCCTATCGTCTCCATAGAAGATGGATTGGCTGAAGACGACTGGGATGGCTGGAAGCAGTTGACCGAAACATTCCAGAACCGCTCGATGCAGTTGGTGGGCGACGATCTTTTCGTGACCCATCCTCTGCGGCTGCAACGAGGTATTGATGCGGGCGTGGCCAACGCGATCTTAATCAAGCTCAATCAGATCGGGACATTGACCGAAACCCTCGAGACCATGCGCATTGCATCCAGCGCGGGATACCGCACTGTCGTGAGTCATCGCAGTGGGGAAACCGAAGACACGACCATCGCCGATCTGGCCGTGGCGACCAACGCGGGACAAATAAAGACGGGTTCAATGTGTCGAAGTGAGCGGATCGCGAAGTACAACAGACTCCTTCGAATTGAAGAGCAATTGGGCGACGGTGCGGTCTATGCAGGAACGCTTCTTTCGATGGCAGGTGCATGATGAGTGATTCCAAGACAAATGATGTCGTTCTCTATGACACCCACGAAGGCGTCGCGACGCTGACCATCAATCGGCCCGAGCGTCGCAACGCCCTGAACGATGACGTGATGACCGGCCTTCGGGATGGTTTTGCGAGAGCGAAAGCCGATGAAGACATCCGTGTGATCGTGCTCACTGGAGCCGGAGACCGTGCGTTTTGTGCGGGAGGAGATCTCTCCCCAAGCGCGGCCGGTGGTGGTTTGTTAAATATGCACTGGAATCGAGGAGCGTTCGCGGAGTTACTCCTCGAGATGCAGCGTCTTGGAAAACCGATCGTCGGTCGTGTGAATGGCTACGCACTGGGCGGTGGTTTTGGGCTCATGTTGGCCTGTGACATCGTGGTTTGTCGCGACGACGTGAAGGTGGGTTGCCCGGAAATCAACGTAGGATTGTTTCCCATGATGATTATGGCGTTGATCGTACGAAACGCGCCGCGGAAGCTCGCGGTTGAGATGATGCTTACAAATCGAA
>CAUZBV010000113.1:0-8980 GCA_963578115.1 Myxococcales bacterium | reverse complement strand
TGGTAGTATCGGTGGGTTCTCGGAATCGGTGGGAAGCGCTGGATTCGGAACACGCAGCAAACACCGCAGCGCGGACGGCCAACTGAGCGGCGACAACGTGGCCGTGGACTTTGCGGCCAATGCCCGAAGTCTCGGCGCCCACACCATCGAAGTCACCACCCATGATGAGCTGCTCGCTGCTTTGCATGAGGCACGCGACCAGACGAAGACCACCGTCATTACGGTGGAAACGGATCGAGAAGAGCGGGTCGGCGGCTACGAAAGTTGGTGGGACGTCCCCGTGGCTGAGGTATCCGACAACCCCAAGGTCCAACAGGCCCGGGCCGACTATGAGCGAGTGCAACGTGAGCGCAATACGAATCGCTAACGCACCCTGTTCATGGGGCGTCCTCGAGTTCGACCATGCGACCGAATCCATTGGCCCCATGCAGGTGCTCGATGAGATCGCCGCCTCCGGCTACGTGGGTACCGAGCTGGGGGATTACGGTTTTCTGCCCACCGAACCCGACGCGCTCCGAAGCACCTTGCTCCAACGGGAACTTTCGCTGGTGGGCGCTTTCGTTCCGGTGGCCTTGGCCCAGGCGGAGGCCCACACCGCCGGCATCGACAGTGCGCTGCAAACCGCGCGGCTTCTCGCAGAGACCGTGGGGCGAACCCAGCCCATCGCTCAAGCCCCTTTCATCGTCTTGGCGGACGAAAACGGAAGCGTTCCGGAACGCACTCGATGCGCGGGTCGGGTCACCTCCGAGATGGGACTCACCGACGATGCGTGGCATGTCTTTGCAGACGGTGCCAACGCCGTCGCCCGGGCGGTGCGCCGTGAGACCGGACTGCTCACGGTCTTTCATCATCACGCGGCCGGCTTCGTGGAAACCCCCGAAGAAACAGAGCGATTGCTCGCGCTCACCGACCCGGAGGTTCTGGGGTTGTGCTTGGACACGGGCCACTGGATGTTCGGCGGCGGCGATCCGCTGATGGCGCTCCAGACCCACGGCGACCGGATTTGGCATGTCCATTACAAGGATTGTGACCTCGCTGTGGCCGACACCGCACGTCACGAAGAGCTGGATTACTTCGAGTCCGTACACCGTGGGATCTTCTGTGAGTTGGGCAAGGGTTCGGTTCCCTTCAAAGCCATCACCGATCATCTGCATCACACACAATACGAGGGTTGGATTGTGGTGGAACAAGATGTATTGCCCGGCATGGGCACGCCACTGGAAAGCGCAACCCGAAACCGACACTTTTTGAGTTCATTGGGATTGTAGGAGACGAGATGTACAAACGACCTATTCGACTGGGACTGATCGGCGCCGGACGCATCGGCAAGCTTCACGCTGAGCACATCGCGTATCGAATCGACCACGCGGAGTTGACGGCCATCGCCGACATCAACAGCGACGCCGTCCAATCCACGGCCCGACGCTTTGGCATCGAACACACCAGCACGGTCGCGCAAGACGTTATCGACGATCCCAACGTGGACGCGGTGATCATCTGTTCATCCACAGACACCCACGCCGACACCATCGAAGCCGCGGCGCGAGCCGGCAAAGACATCTTCTGCGAAAAACCCGTGGATTTGGATCTCACCCGGATCGACCAAGCGCTCAAAACCGTTCGAACGAACAACGTCAAGCTACAGATCGGGTTCAACCGCCGCTTCGATCCCAACTTCCTTCACATTCAGCAATCCATCCAGGCGGGCGAAGTGGGCACGTTGCACCTCCTCCGAATCACGAGCCGCGATCCCAGCCCTCCCCCGATGGACTACATTCGGGTCTCCGGCGGTCTCTTTCTGGACATGACCATTCATGACTTTGACATGGCCCGCTACCTGGTCGACAGCGAAGTTACGTCCGTCTTTGCCACGGGCGGTGTTCGGGTCGATCCGGCCATCGCTGACGAAGGCGACATCGACACCGCGGTCGTGGTGCTTGAGTTCGAGAACGGCGTCATCGCCACCATCGACAACAGCCGGCAAGCCGTCTACGGCTACGACCAGCGCGTGGAAGCCTTCGGGTCCAAAGGCATGTTGTGGGCCGACAACAACACCCCACACAACACGGGCATGGCCAACCGAGACGGACTCCACACACCCCGCCCCATGAGCTTCTTCATGGACCGCTATGTGGAATCCTACGTCGCGGAGATGCAAGCGTTCGTGGGCGCCCTCCTTCGGGATGAAGCGCCGCCCGTGGGTGGCCATGACGGCCGCGCGCCCGTCGTCTTGGCTTTGGCGGCCAAGAAATCCATGCTCGAACATCGTCCCGTGCGACCCCAGGAAGTGGATCCCCTCGCTTCCAACTAGCCCTCGTCGCCACAAAATGAACACTGGTTCATTTTTTCCTTTCCACCGCCGTCAAAACTTGTACGATGCCCATGGCGGATTGAGGAGAAATCACCATGGGACGAACCTATGATTCACTACAGGCGTTCTACCCTTTTTACCTGAGCCAACACCGCAACGGCATCTGCCGTCTTTGCCACGTGCTGGGGAGTACCTCCGTCTTGGCGATCCTGGTGCTGGCGATCGTCCTGCAAAACCATTGGCTGGGCTGGCTCATGATCCCCGCAGGCTACAGCTTCGCGTGGATTGGCCATTTCGTTTTCGAGAAGAACAGACCCGCCACCTTTGGGTATCCCGGCTACAGCCTGGCCAGCGACTGGATCATGTACAAAGACATCCTGACGGGCCGCCTCCCGCTCTTGGGCGACCTGCCCGAAGAGTTCTGGAATGTGCCAGACACCAACGAAACCGTCGCCGTTTAGACAAGAACCGACTCCGACCAGCGTTGGTTTCCGTGGCGTGTTGTGCGACCATGGGGCATGCGTCGACCTTTGCTCTTTATCGCCGTGCCCCTCCTGCTCGTCTCGTCTGTAGCGTGGGCACTCATGCCCCCGCACGTCGACCGAACCAACATCCAAAAGGACACCTTGGTGGGTGACCAATTGATCCTCCACGGCTATTCCCTGGAATACACCAACGTGAAGAAGGATCTGTCCCTCACAAACACCCAATCCAAGAAGCCCGCAAAGTGGACGCACACCATGAAGTGCACGTGGGAAGGCAAATGCGACGACGAGCGCCCAGGGTCCTGTCAACTCAAGTGTGTGTTAACGGTCACATTGGACAAGGCCAACCGAGGGGCTACGCTGCACCTCAAATACTTGGATGTGGATGAAACCTTTCGCGTCGAACGACGGAAGAAACCCTAAGCGTCGACTGTCTCCACCGTGATGCCCTGCCCTTCCAGCCAGGCCCGCGCCTGGCTACACACCGGCGCTTTACGGATGAATACGACGCCCGCCAGATCGTGTCCCGCGTGATGCCGAGCTGCGGCCAGTACGTCCACAAAGAGCTCCGCGTCCTTGCGCAAGAAGCGGGATTTTCGGTCCACGAGCATGGCGCACACGCCCTCGTCGAGATACGCGTTGGACCGTCCGGACAACCCCAATTCACGCAAGGGAGTGGGCGTGGCCGATCCATTGAGGACCGCCTGCCGAAAGGTTTGGCTTAGCGCCATCGGTTGTAGGGCTCCTCTTCCACGGTCCGTAGACTAGGCCAACAGCGCTTCGATGGGTTCGCTCATCAACGCGCTGGCGTCCAACCCGGCCGCCTTCAGAACCGTGGTCATGACGTGCTCGGGTTTCAGAGACTTCCCAACCTCGGAAGCCTTCCCCGTCTGTAGATCGATCAATTCGGGGGCCAATCCTTTGTCACTGCTGGCACCGATCACCAGACCGGGGTTGATACCCGCACCGGCCACAAGAGCGCAGTTGCTGAGGTTGTGATCACGCCCGCCACGGGCGTTCAGCATGGCGGTACGACCAAACTCACTGTAGGCAATGATCGTGGTGCGTGACAAATAGCTGCCACCACCGGGCGCCTCCGTGTCGCGCAGATCGGCGATGAGTCGGGCCAACGCCGTGAATCCACTTTGCAAGCGCGTTGGATGGTCGAAGGACCAGGAGTTGTCGTGCGTGTCCAGATCGGTGGACAACCTCACGCTCACCACTCGACTCAAGCCCGTCTTGAGGGCCTGGCTGGCCAGCGCGGCTCGGCCCACCGGACTTTCCATCGTGCCTGCCGTGAAACCATAATGTTCCCGAACCGCCGCCAACGCCGGACTGGCAAATTCAAATTGTTGATAGAGTTTCGACGAAGCCAATTCCAGCGCCTTGAGTCGATTGACCCGATAAGCCGCGGCCAGGGACGTCCCTCCGACGCCTAGGTGGTTTGCACACGCACTCTCCTTGGCAAAATAGGCCGCCACCGCTTCTTCCACGCTGGGACGAATGCCCGTGGGAATGCCCAGTGTTTTCCGCAACACATATTGCAAGTGCCCCACGGCCGCCACGGGCATGGCGGTGGCGAACGCCGGCTGGCCCTGGGCGTAGGATTCCACCAAATGAGTGAGGTTGGGGACCGGCCAATGGTCACCCAGCTGCCCCGTAGCCACAGCGGCCACCGAATCGCCGCGTGCCTTGAGCCCCGACGGGGGCCGACCGGTAATAAAATACCGCATGCCGACCTCGTGGGTGAGCGTGCCCATGTTGATTCCCCGGATCACGCTGAAGTGGTCCGTCATCTGAGCCAGCTCTCCAATACACGGCCCAAACACAAAGGGGCCGGCGTTGATGGGCAGTTGAGAAAAACCGGGCGTAAGCCGATCGTACGCGGGCTGAATACCGGTCTCCAACGCGTTGTTGTCCGTAAAGAGGGTGGGATCCCGAGGGTCCAACCCCAACAAGTTGTCCCATCCCCCCTGAAACTCGCACACAATGAGCAGCGGCAGTTCATCGACATCGACCCCATCCAACGCGCCGGTGACACGTTTCATGCCGATCGCGGGGAGCGACATCGCGCCCAGGGCCAAACCAGTGGTCTGCAAGAACGTGCGCCGCTTCATGCCCGGTCTCCCTTCCCCTTGTCCTCGTCTCTCGTTCGCATCGATTGCCGTCCTAATACATCATAAATTCGGGTTCGTTCATGAGCGCCAAACAGATGGCTGTCCAGCCATCGCTCGCCTCCGCTCCCGCCGGTGCCGCCCCGGAAGCCGCTTGAAATAGATCGTAGTGTGCCTGGACCTTCGCATCGTCTTCTCCCGGCGGAATGTAGCGCGCAAAAAAGCGTAAATGGAGTGTTCGCAGCGAGGTCTTCACGTCCACCTCGGACAGGGACGCCCACTCGACGTGGGTCACCAGCGTTCGCTGTTCCAAGGGCAGTGTCTTGTCCCGCTCGACCCATCGTACGCAAATGCGTTGGGCCGCGTCTTGCAAGAACTTGGTCACGATCAACGAGGGTTCCAGGTTCTCCTCGGTGACCAACAGATAGTCCGGCACCCCCAGCGTGGACGCCAAGACCTCAAAGAGGTTCACTTCGCCCTCACCAAAATCCTCGGTCCAGGACAATCCGTCGGTGACAATGGGGAGGGAACGATTCAACTGCTCAATGGTCAGTCGACGCGGGTTGCGCGCGGGGGGGCCCGCCGGGGGGTCTATCACGTCCCCGGGTGGGGGGGGTACGTCAACGCCGCCCAGATCCGGGCTCTTTTTGCTCGATCCACTGGAACACCCCAGCGTCAGCACGCTCACCCACAACAGACTCGTCCACCACCACTTCATCGGGCCAACCTCCGATAGCTGGGCAAGAGGGCAAGCCGTTTGACCAACGCCTTGAAATCGTGACCGGACGCATCAAACTCCGTCACCAGATCCACCATCATCTCCTGCTCTTCGTCGGGGCTCATGGGCCGATTGTGAAGCCGCTCAAATAGGCGCCGAATCGTGCATGTGGCCAAGGTGCCGGCGGCCAACGCTTGCTCGACCATCATCCGCGGCCCCCCGAGAACGCGCTGCTTCTCCTCCTCGTCACTAAAAACCAACGCCTTGAGAAACCCTACGTAGGGCTCTTCATCGGGATGGCCCGCCTGCGTGAAGTAAAAACGCTGGCAGATAAACTTACAGGGGACTAGGGGATTGTTTATGCACGTCGCACAGTCCTCACTATAGTCGGGAAAAGACAGAGGATGGAGGTAGAGCGTGCCCGCGTCGGCAAAGCGGCCCCAATACGCGGCTGCAGGTTCCAAGGCCGAATGGCAATAACTGCAGCCACAGCGCTTTCGCAAGTTGGGCTCGTTGCTGCAGGGATCGCTGGGGCTGGGCAGCTCGATCTGAGGGGCTTGGAATGGCGCACAGAAGAACGCATTGTAGAATCGATTGGCCCGGGCCCGATCCGTCTGGAAGCGCAACAAGTACAAGACCGTAGTCAACACCCCAGAGTGCTCCGCCGGGCGCGCATAGCTCGTCCAAAAGGGATCCGTGAAGGGCACGTCGGTGGGCAACTCGGCCACCGGAACCGGCGGGTATTGCATAATGGGATCGATGGCCATGGGCGCCAGATAGCGATAATAGTGAATGAGCGCCCCATTGAGGTCCTCGTTCTCGGCCAGCAGCATGTCGTAATAGGAACGCTCTTCGTTGATGGGAGCCTCAATCATCCGAAGAAACTGTTCTTGGAGACTCTGCTGAACCGCCTGACCGGACTCGATACTCAAGCAGTGTTGGAGATTGGGACCGCAACCACACCGACCCGAGAGCATGCCTTCGGCCTGATCGCACGCGAGGCCATCGGACGAAATCATGGCCGTTCGCGCTTCGAGCGCGCACACTTTGACGGTGGTCCCCGGTGCCCAATAGGGCTCCACCTCCACCCAGCCCTCGCGCTGGGTCCCATCGGGGAACTCTTCAAAGATCAAGTTCCCGACGCGGTCGTATTCCGCCGGCGCGTCTTTGCAGGGGACCAACCCGCCGCGCTCGTACAAACCCACGAAGAGCACAAACAATCGGTCGGCGTTGCCGCTGCTATAGTCGTACAACGACGCTGGGAGGAGATAGGAAAGAGCCGGGTTGACCAGCTCAAACGCGTCCACGTTGGGCCAGAGCAAATCAAGATGATACCGCCGCACAAAACGGGAAAACTCGGCGCTGGACAACATGGCGTCCACCTGGGCCTCTCCGACGTCGGTGATGTGGATGATCGGCTCCAACTCAGCCAGGGTCGGAACCCGGCCAAAGAGATCGAGGGTCAGCTGCCGAAAAAACTGGAACCGGTCGAGCTCAACGGTGTCACCACAGCCTTCTTCGGCGGCCCATGCGACCGTGCCCACACTGCAACACAGTAGGACCACAGCGAGTAATCGGACCCTTCGAAACACAAGACCTCCAGGATTTCCTCTCAACCAATTGGACGGTTTTGGAGCGACCCTATTCAACCCTATCAATTCCCATGGGCGCATGCACGTGCCCGCCACGAAAACGTATTTAGTCCACCGATCCACAAATCCCCAACTCCTCGGCGTGGGGTTGGAGGGCGTCGATGATGAATTGAATGTGATCGCGCAATTCCACGCCCAGCAGCTCCGCGCCGGCGTGAACTTCGGCCCGCTCCACACTGGCCGCAAAGCGTTTGTTTTTGAGCTTCTTGATGACACTCTTGGGTTTGATAGTGCTCACTCCCTCGGGGCGGATCAAACAACAGGCGCCGATGAAGCCGGTGAGCTCATCGCAGGCCAAGAGGGCCTTGTCCAGCGTGGTGTTGTAGGGAACGCCCCACTGGGTGTAGTGAGCCGAGATGGCGTGCGCCACGGGCTCTTCACCCCGCTCACGGAGCCAAGCGACGATGCGATGGGGGTGTTCTTCCGGCCACTGTTCGTAGTCCGCGTCGTGCAACATCCCAGCGATGCCCCACTGCTCTTCCTCTTCGGCGCCCCGACCGTAGCGATGCGCGGCGGCCCGCATGACCAGCTCCACGGCCCGCGCGTGGGTCCGCAACGCTTGTCCCGGCGTCCATTCACAGAGCAATTCCCAGGCTTCTTCTCGTGACAATCCCATGGCCACCTCCGGGGACGAGTGTAGGGCATTTTTATCCATGAAAAAAGTCGCCCTATTCGGTCGCCCCTCTCCGTGCTACGCTCCGCGCCCGAACGAGGAGACCCATGACCCGACCCTGGCTCACCGAAAACCTTGGCCGCACCGGCGGCACCTTCACGCCGTCGCCCACCGACTTTGTGGTGGAGGAGATTCCACAATACGAAGCGAGTGGCGAAGGCGACCATCTCTATCTTCGAGTCGAGAAAATCGGCCTGACCACCCGGTCATTGGTCGATCGTGCAGCTCGGATCTTCGACGTGTCGGAACGAGACGTGGGGTACGCCGGCCTCAAAGACAAGAACGCCACCACCACACAGACCCTCTCCGTGTTGGGCGCCCAACCCGAAGATGCACCCCGCTTTGAAGGAGAAGGGATCCGCGTTCTGGAGGCAAAACGACACCGCAACAAGCTCAAAGTCGGCCATTTGGCCGGCAATCGATTTCGAGCCACGATTCGAAACGTAGGGGATGACGCGGCCGAGTTAGCCACGACGATCATGGAACATTTGTCGGACCACGGCATGGCCAACTTTTACGGAGAGCAACGCTTTGGTGCAGACGGCAACAACGTCGAACGAGCGCGCCAAGTTTTGCAAAAAGGCCCACGGGCGGCCGGCTCGCGATGGAAAGCCAAGTTCTTGGTGTCGGCTTTGCAATCCCATCTTTTCAACACCTACCTCGAGGAACGGATGCGCTTGGGCCAGCACAACACCGTGCGCAGTGGCGACATGATGGTCAAAGTCGATTCCGGCGGCCCTTTTGTTTGCGATGATCCCGACGTGGATCAGGGACGTTATGATGCCTTTGAGATCTCCATCAGTGGCCCCATCTTCGGACTCAAGATGCGACGACCCACCGAAGGATCCACGCCGGCACAATGGGAAGAGGCCATCATGGCTCAGGCCGAATTGACGCTCGATGACTTCCAGAAAGTCCGCAAATTTGCATCGGGCACACGGCGTCCCTTGCGCGCGCCGGTTACCGACGTGAAGGTGGACGCCATCGAAGACCGTTTGGACGTTCAGTTCACCTTGCGTTCGGGAAG
>CAUZBV010000112.1:0-8988 GCA_963578115.1 Myxococcales bacterium | reverse complement strand
GATGCTGCAACACACGGCATCAAATGCCGGCTGGTTGTTGCCCATGATGATCAGCTTCACGTCGAATGGCTTCGGTGTCAGCATGCGATCCTGACCGCCGATGATCCCGTCGATTGCGATAAATTGCGGCTGAATGATCTCCTGCAGATCGGCGATTTTATCGTTGAGTCGGTGATCATGATCGATCAACCGGTGGCGATCGTCTTGGATGCCAATGTAGTTCTTGAGCGAAAACGTCACAGTGGTCCACGGATGCGCCTTGAACTTGGGGCAATTTACAAAGAAATCCGTGCGTACGATGGGTTCGGGCGTGTAGATGTAATCCCGAAGTCGGTCCGGATGCTGGAGCCTAATCTCCACTTGCCGAGTCTCGTCAAAAAGGTAGCGTTTTGCCCGATGCTTTCGGATGACAGGCCCATAGCCCGCCTCCTTGAAAACCATGCGCGTTGGCACCGTGATGCCACACCGTTCCCCCACCGCCAACTCGCTCATGGAGCCGTCGTCACGATCGCGCAGCGCCCCCAACATGCCATCGGCAAACTCAGCGCGCGTAAATGCATAGGGGAAAAGTACTTTGTCCGCGATGACCAGGTTGGGTTTCATCAACGTGCGCCCAAATGGGCGGAGGTCCATTTCCTCGAGTCCCTCCCGGAGAATGCTTCGAATCCGATCGGAATCATAGTCCGGACAATGACGAATGATCACTTTGGGGCGAAGGGGTGTGCTCAATGCAATGCTCCGAGGCGAACAAATCGCCATGCTCCCTGGTGCTGCGCCCTCATCAAGTGCGCTTCACCAACCACAAGCGTATCATTAACCTCCCACTGGTACCGTGCCTGAAACAACTCCACGTCCATTTTGGCGGTGCACGTGGCGTCACGGTGTGGCTTTTCTCCTCGTGGGACCTGGGCGGCATAGGTCTCTGAAAAACCACGCCATTGCACATTGCCTCCGTATTCGTTCATTTGCTCCATGGCGGTTCCAATACCTTCGAGAACCTGCTTCACCGTGGCCGCATCACAATCGGACATGCCCAGAAAGCCTTGGCGGTCCATGAACAATCCGCGAAGGGCCTTCTCGTCCTTGGCTGCAAACGCATTGACCGCCAGCTCCATGACCCGAATTACCCCCGGGGGTGCTGGTGCCGGCTGAGCCCCCGGCGGAGGCCACGGGGTTGGCTTGTACAGCGAGGGATCGCCGGGTTCCGAACCCGAAACACCGCCTTTGATCTCGTCCTTGCAACCGGCAAAGACGCAAAGCAGCAAGAGAACAGCCCATGCACACCGTCGCGCCATCATTCCGCTCTCCCATTGGGTGGTTGTACAGGATAGTCCTTTGTGAAACAGGCGTTGCAATATCGCCGGGCATCATCCGCCGGACCGCCCGCGTCTTTGACGGCTTGATGCAGACCCTCTTCACTGAGATACGCCAAGCTGTCCGCCTCCAGAAAATCACGTATCTCTTCCACACTGCGATTGGCCGCAATCAGCTCCGTGTGCGTGGGTGTGTCGATCCCGAAATAACAAGGACTGACGGTCGGCGGACACGATATGCGGACATGAACTTCTTTCGCGCCATTTTGATGCAACATGTCGATGATTTTTCGGCTGGTCGTTCCTCGGATCAATGAATCATCCACCACCACAACCCGTCGACCTTCGATCTCCTCTCGGACCGCCGCGAGCTTGAGCTTCACACCGAAATGCCGAATGCTCTGGGCCGGCTCGATGAATGTGCGACCCACATAATGGCTCCGGATGAGCCCCATCTCGAAGGGTATGTTCAACTCTTGGGCGTATCCATTGGCCGCACCCACACCGGAATCCGGCACCGGGATCACCAAATCCGCGCCGCCCTCGGGTGGGGACTCACGCGCCAATATGCGTCCCATCATTTTCCGGCACTGGTACACATTTTGACCGAAAATCCGGCTGTCCGGCCGCGCAAAGTACACGTGCTCAAAAATGCATTGTCGTACGGGATGCGTCGGCGATGAAGTCTGACGAGAGCGGAGACCTTTGCTGTCCACTTCCACAATTTCGCCCGGTTCCACGTCCCGTACATATTGAGCGCCAATCAGATCCAAAGCGCAGGTCTCACTGGCAAAAACGGTCGCCTCCCCTTTGCGCCCGATGACCAAGGGGCGAAACCCATGTGGATCGCGAACGGCCGCCATGCCGGCGCGGGTCATTACCAGCAGGGAAAAAGCACCCTTGACGTCTTTGATCAATCGTTCCAAACGGCTGGTCAGGCTCCCTTCGCGATTGTGCGCCAGCAGATGCAGAAAGATCTCCGTGTCGCTGGTGGAGTGAAACAAACTGCCCAACGACTCCAAGTCGCTTGTGAGCTCCTTGGCGTTGGTCAGCGTCCCGTTGTGAGCCACCACCAAGGAGCCACGGGCATAATCCACCGCGAAGGGCTGGCAATTTCGGAGATTGGAAGACCCCGCCGTGGAATAGCGCACATGACCGATGGCTTGCGTTCCGGGTAAGCGTTCGAGCACATCGGCGGTGAAGATCTCGGAGACCAACCCCATGGCGCGGTGCGTGTGAAGCCGATTTTCATGGCAGGATACAATGCCCGCGGATTCTTGGCCGCGATGCTGTAGTCCATGAAGACCTAAGTAGGTGAGGTTGGCGGCTTCTGAGTCACCGAACACCCCGAAAACGCCACATTCATCGTGAAATCGGTCCGCATGCAATTCGTCGGGTCGAAGACAATCCACGCTCACAGTCCCAATGAACGGACCAATCCGTTCGCCCACTCAGTGTATAGGTCGGACACGGCCACGTCGATGGATGCGCCCTCCCCTGCCGCGACCACGTCAACGGCCAGTCGGTCGCCTCCCGTTCGGCCCAAGATGAGCCAAGGTACTCCGTGGGACTGGGCCGCCGCTTCGACCGCCGCCGCACCCTCGGCAGGATAACTGACCACAATGCGTGCACCGCCTTCCCCAAACAAGGCGCATGTTCGCGATTCGGATGATGTCAGCGAGACGGAAGCCCCGATTTTCACGGCCCCCTCATGACAGCCCGTGCACTCCGCCAACGCGACCAACAACCCCCCGTCGCTGACGTCATGTGCGCTGACGACCTGCCCCGAGCGGACCAACGTACGGCACAAGGTGCTCACTGCCTTCTCAGCATCCAAGCGACATCGTGGCGGAACACCCGCTGTTTGCCCATGAAGGGTAAACAGGTACTCACTGCCACCCAAGGTCTCTCCGGCAGGATCGCCCATCAGAGCCACAATATGGTCGTCCGCAACAAACGCGGCCGATGGGTTGGCCCAGTCGTCACCGATGTCTTCCACTAGGCCGACCACCCCGACGGTTGGCGTCGGAATAATCCCTTCGTCGTCGGTTTCGTTGTAGAAGCTCACGTTACCACCCGTAATGGGAGCACCCAACGCGGTGCACGCATCGGACAAGCCGTCGATGGCTTCCGAAAACTCCCACATGGTCTCGGGACGCTCCGGATTTCCAAAGTTAAGGCAATCGGTGGCACCAATGGGTTCGGCGCCCACACACGCCAGGTTGCGAACCCCCTCGGCGATGGCCATGGCCGCGCCCTCCCGGGGATCGAGCCATACGTACCGCCCGTTGCAATCCACCGTCATGCCAACGGCCTTATCGGTGCCCACAATGCGAATGAGCGCTGCGTCACCGCCGGGGCCCACGAGTGTGCCCAAGCGAACCATGTGGTCGTACTGACGATAGATGAAGCGACGAGAAGACAGGTTGGGGCTGGCGACCAACCGAAGCAAATCGTCTGCGGGCGCTGTTGTGGCGATCTGAGCTTCGTCCAAGCGGCGGCGTTCCGACAGCGTGTCCGGCTCAGCCTGGGGTCGATCGTATACGGGGGCTTCGTCGCTCAAGGGGCTCGCAGGCAGGTCGACCACGGTTTGTCCGCCATGCGTCACGTGAACGCGGCCGTTGTCTGTGACTTCGCCGCACACCACACTGCTCAGACCCCACTTTTCGAATATCTCCAGTACAGCGTCCACATTGTCGGGCGTGCACACCAAGAGCATGCGTTCCTGACTCTCGCTCAAGAGGATCTCGTAGGGCGTCATGCCCTCCTCTCGCAAAGGAATCTTGTCCAAATCCAACGCAATCCCGGTCCCCGCTCGATCCGCCATTTCAAAGGTTGAACACGTCAGCCCAGCGGCGCCCATGTCTTGAATACCCACCACCAAATCTTGCGCAAAGAGCTCGAGACAGGCCTCCAGAACGCATTTCTCGGTAAAGGGATCGCCCACCTGGACCGTGGGCCGCTTCTCCATGGCTTCATCATCAAAGCTGTCGCTGGCCATGGTCGCACCGTGAATGCCGTCTCGTCCCGTGCGGGCTCCAGCATAAATCACGGGATTGCCCACGCCAGTCGCCTGTCCCAAGAAGATGCCGTCGGACGGCACCAAACCCAGATTGAATGCATTGACGAGAATGTTGCCACCGTAGCTGGGATGAAATTGGACTTCGCCACCCACCGTGGGAACGCCCATGCAATTGCCGTATCCACCGATGCCGGCCACAACACCGGTCACAAGATGAGACATCCGGGGCTGGTCCGGCATACCGAATCGCAAGGAGTTCAATGATGCGATGGGGCGGGCCCCCATGGTGAAGATGTCCCGAAGAATCCCGCCGACACCAGTGGCCGCACCTTGGTAGGGTTCAATAAACGATGGATGATTGTGGGATTCCATCTTGAAACAAACCGCTTGCCCATCACCAATGTCCACAACACCGGCGTTTTCACCGGGGCCAATCAGCACGCGAGGCCCTTCGGTAGGCAGTCGTTTGAGATGCACCCGAGACGATTTGTACGAGCAATGCTCGCTCCACATCACACTGAAAATACCCAGTTCGGGCCACGACGGATCCCGGCCTCCACAGATACGGCGCGCCCGCTCATATTCTTCGGGCGTGAGGCCATGTTCTTCGACCATCTCGGGGGTGATTGTTGGATCCTGCATTAGAGACCTACCAATCCTTCCAAGAGGGCGCGACCATCGACCCCGCCCAACACCTTCTCACTGATTCGCTCCGGGTGAGGCATCATCCCAAACACGTTTCGCCCCGCGTTCATCACACCGGCGATGGATCGCTTGCTGCCGTTTGGATTCGCCGCTGGGTCCAACGTGCCATCGGGCGCGCAATAACGGAACAAGACTTGGCCCTCGTCCTCGAGTCGCTGTAATCCACCCTCGTCCAGTTGGTAACAGCCTTCCGCATGCGCGATGGGCACGCGAAGCACCTGACCGACCTGAAGTTTTTGGGTCAGGATGCTGCCGGTGGTCTCGCATCGGATCGACACGGTTTCGCAGATAAAGCGCAAGGACCGATTTCGAATAAGCGCGCCTGGGAGCAGGCCTGCCTCACACAGGATTTGAAAACCGTTGCAGATCCCAATGACCGTACCGCCGTCTCGAGCAAAGTCAGCCACCGCCGACATGATCCGACTAAAACGTGCGATTGCGCCGGTTCTCAAATAATCGCCGTACGAAAATCCGCCGGGCAAAACCACCACATCCAATCCCGTCGGCAACGAAACCTCTCGGTGCCAAACCGAGACGGTCTCTTTGCCGAGGACGTCGCCAAACACATAATGGCAGTCGTCATCGCAGTTGGAGCCGGGAAACGTTATGACAGCAACACGCACAGTCTATGGCTCCAGGATGAAATCGAAGTCTTCGATCACCTCGTTGGCCAACAATTGCTGACACATAGTCCTCACTCGACTTTCGGCGTCGGGTACGGAATCATCCAGATCCAACTCTACGTAGCGACCAACACGCACAGCGGCTACTTCCTCGTACCCCAACGAGTGTAGACCCGAACGTACAGCCTCTCCCTGAGGATCCAGAACCTCTTTGCGTGGCGTGACGATGATCTTGGCTTTCACAGTGCCTCCTGAAGACGGTGGAGTCGGAATGTTGAATACTCTTTTGCGCGCGCGCACGCAAGGACTAGAAACTCATTTCCCACAGGTCCGCGTCGCCATGCGCCTAGGGGGAAAAATTCCGGACTACACCGCATGCCGCGACGACTCATGAGCCCAACTCGCGAACGTCCACTCGGACTTCGCCTCGCGATGAATTTCATCAAACCCTTGCCGGAGAGGCGGAACGCCCAACCAACTTTCGAATGACGCGGGACGATGGGTGCCGTGCAGGGCGTCGTTCAGAAAGGATTCCAACGCGACGGCTCCGCCCAACTTCGACACGACCTCCGGGATGGCCTCTGCTCGCAATCGGGGACCGACCCACGCCAGCTCATGGTCGGGATCGTCACCCACTTTAAGAATGCACTCCGAGCCGATGTATCCCTTGAGCTCCCAATCACCATGTTGATAGGCCCGCGACGCCACCACCGGAACCGCTTCCAGTTGCTTTGAAAGGGCATACGCCGTCTCAAACACGTTCTGCAAATCTTCCAAAGCCATGGCCATCCAGCCCGTTTCCGGATCGGCGGCTCGCCAGTACAGCGCGCGCACCTCATGACCGCTGACGGGTCGATAGTCCGTTAAGGCCACGTCCTTGCGCTGAAAGTCCCAGCGTCGGTGCAGACGTGACAAGCTGGCCAAGACGCTGTTGGAATCACTGGATCGCACATAGACAAACGCCCGAGAGCGGGAGAATGTCACTCAGAGGCCTCGACGATGCCCAGTAGCTCCTGGTAAGTTTCGGCCTCCTGGCCCAAACCGTGGCGAAATCGGTCTTTGTCGAGCTTTCGGTTCGTGCCTATTTCCCAGAGCCTCGAGCCGTCGGGCGTAATTTCATCGGCCAACAAGAGTTGTCCATGATGCCGTCCAAACTCAACCTTGAAGTCGATGAGTCGGATGTCGCGGTTCGCGAAGAATTCACCCACCACCGTGTTGACGGTCAATGCGTAGTCTCGCATCAGGACGAGCTCGTCCTCCGTGGCCCACCCAAATTCGAGAATCCACTGGGGGAGAATCATGGGATCGTCCAGCTCATCGGACTTGTAGTAGAACTCCACGAAGGGCTTGGACAATGGGGCGCCTTCTTCCATGCCCAAACGACGAGCCAAAGAGCCGGCGACAATGTTGCGGACCACGACCTCGACCGGCACGATCTCGACCGCCTTCACCAATTGCTCGCGGTCATTGAGCAGGCGAATAAAATGGCACGGGACCCCCGCCTCCTCGACCAGCTTGGTCAACACCGCAGAAATCCGACAGTTGACCTGCCCTTTCCCTTCCCAGCGACCCACTTTCTTCTTATTGAACGCCGTAGCGTCATCCTTGAAGTACATGATCAAATGGTCCGCGTCGTCGGTGGCAAAGAGCGCTTTTGCCTTGCCTTCATAGAGTTTTTCGCCACGAGTCGGCGTGGCACCAGATACATTGGTCATGGGAACACTCTCCTAAAAATTGTATCCACATGTCGAAGCACACGGTCCAAGTCGAAACAGGCGTCAATTTCCTCTTTCGTCATGAGGGACCGTACCTCCGAATCATTGTGCAGGTTGGTCGCAAAATCCGAATCCTCCTCCCACGCGGGAAGAGCATTTCGTTGAACCATCTTGTAGGCAGCCTGCCGCTCCATGCCTTTGTCCACAAGAGCCAACAGAACTTGTCCACTAAAAATCAATCCATGGGTCAACGTCATGTTATGGGCGAGCCGATCTTCGTACACAACCAGATCCGTCACCACGCGCGTCATCCGACGCAACATGAAGTCCATCAAGATCGTGGCGTCGGGACCGATTACACGTTCCACAGACGAATGGGAAATGTCCCGTTCGTGCCACAGTGCAACGTTCTCAAGGGCTGCCCCCGCGTGCGCTCGGACCAGTCGTGCCAGCCCCGTCACATTCTCGGTCAGAATGGGGTTGCGCTTGTGGGGCATGGCCGACGAGCCTTTTTGTCCCTTGCGAAAGGGTTCTTCGGCCTCGCGAACCTCCGTTCGTTGCCAGTGACGTATCTGAACAGCGAGGCGCTCCACCGACGAAGCGATCGTTGCCAATGTGCAAAAATAGCGCGCATGGCGGTCCCGCGGGACCACTTGAGTCCCCACGGGTTCCACCTGGAGACCCAATGACTGCAGCCCGGATTGCTCCACACTCGGTGTGGTCGCCGAGTAGGTGCCCACGGCGCCAGACAGCTTGCCATGCGAGATGTCTTCCACGGCCAATACCAATGCCGCCTTGCCCCGGTCAAACTCGGAATAAAATCCCGCCATCGCAAGACCGAAGGTGGTGGGCTCGGCGTGAATACCGTGTGAGCGGCCAACCATGGGCGTCATCTTGTAACGCAGCGCTTGCACCTTCAGCGCCTCAAGCAATCCGTCCAGATCCCCCAAGATCTCGTGACCGGCACTTTTCATCTGAAGCGCAAGGCATGAATCGAGCACGTCGGAGGACGTCAGTCCCACGTGCAAGAAACGGGCGTCGGGCCCAGCGATCTCTTCGATGTGTGTAAGAAACGCGATCACGTCATGGCGGCAAACAGCCTCAATCTCCAAGATCCGTTCGGGGCGAATCGCAGACGCATCCACTGCCTCCCGAATTTTCTTTGCTGTACCCTCAGGGGCCGTCCCCTCTTTCTCACGCGCCTCCAAATGACACAGCTCGATTCGAAACCAATGGTCAAATCGCGCCTGATCACTCCAGAGCGCTGTCATTTCCGGACGGGAATAACGAGGAATCACCGGGTTCCCTCCTCCTCAAAAGTGCCTTGTTTTGGACGCCGTATCGACAAGACCGACCCGACATGCAAACAAGCACAACCAAGCGGCTACATAGCAGACTGTCACGGTTGGTTCCAGCGACTCTTTGGTCAAGGATTGCAAATCCGGACAATAGATGACTTCTTAAGGGCATGGCGACGAGCGAAAAATCTCCCTACGAAAGTGGGTGGGGCCTGATAGGCGGCCACCCTGACCGACGCGGTTCAGGGTGGCATCCCGCCTATGAACACCCGATGATTCTCCGGCCCGAAGATAGCCCGGAAGATTTGAAAA